>VEQR01000156.1 GCA_018883125.1 Candidatus Kapaibacterium sp. | reverse complement strand
ATCGGCTGCGACAATAGCGCGATCAGTCGCGCGATGATGCGTACGGGATCGGGTCGGTAAGCCCAGCTTCTTGAAAGCCCCGAAGGCGCAATGCACAAGAATCGCATTCGCCACAGGCAACATCCTGGTGGGCGTAGCACGACCACGAAAGTTCAAGCGGTGCGCGCAGCTCTGTGCCAAGAGTCACAATGTCACTCTTCCGCAGTGAGATCAGCGGCGTGTGAATATGTATGTCGGTTCCGGGTTTAGTACCGGTCTTTATTACCTGCTCAAAGGCGCGGAAGAACACATCGCGGCAATCAGGGTAGCCACTTGAGTCCTCCTCAACGGCACCAATGAAGATGGCAGTAGCACCGACAACTTCAGCCCAACTCGTTGCAATCGCAAGAATGTTCGCGTTACGAAAGGGTACATAGCTAGTGGGTATGTCACCGGTGCTCTGCTGAACACCAACTTCGGCAAGGGGCGAGCGGCTGATCTCCATTGTGCGGTCAGTAAGGCTGCTGCCACCTATATCTGCAAGGTGGGATATGTCAACAACGAGGCGATGTTCAACCGATGTGCGGTCACAGATCTCGTTAAAGGCTCTCAGTTCACGATCCTGTGTCCGTTGACCGTAGTTGACGTGGAGGGCAAACGCCTCATAACCTTCGTGGAGTGCAACAGACAGAGTAACACAGCTATCCATTCCCCCTGACAGCAAGACAATGGCCCGCTTCATCACTTCTTTGCAGCGCGAATCTTCGCAAGAAGTTCTTCGGTTTCCTTGACGTCCGCTTCCGCGTCTTTACCCATAGCGATTGCACGCAGCGCCTGTTTCTCACCTTCCTCATACTGCTTGGTCTTATAGAGCAGCGCGGCATAGGTGTCAACGAATGCCCACTGTTCCGATTCAAGCTTTGTCGTTGTGCGCTTCATAGCGTCGGCAGCTTTTACAAGAGATGCTCTGTCTTCACACTTCTGATACATGTCCCATGCGTACTCATTAATCCGATCAGCAGTAGCGTCTGCAGCCAGCGACATGCGCTCGATAGCATCAGCAAGCTCCTTCCATTCCTCAGTGCGGTTATAGTACATTGCCTGCAAGCTTTCCCGCATGGATTCCGAAGCATCAGGCGCTGACCGAGCAAATAGGTCGGTGGCCTTCTCAAGGAGTGACTTGTCTTTCGTGGCAACCGCGGTGCCGAATACCGATTGTGCGCGCATCTGCAGGACATGATCAAACTCGGCACCATAGAGTTCACGATAGTCGGCTTCGTGAGCCATAACCCATTCCTGCTGTATTTCCGAAAGCTGGTAGCGATTGATTACACACCAGGCCACCTCACCCATTCGATCTTTGTTCTCATCAAACCATGTTTGCACTGTGTTCGCATCAGCGATCTTCTTGCTCTTGCCTTTGAGATACGCACCACGGTGCCAGTCGGGATAGTTCAGTTTGAGTGTCGGAGTAACTCCTTTGGCAAGCTGAGTCTTTGACGCATCTGTCATCAACGCCAATGTCTTCAGCCAGTCCTTCGGCGGCTGGTAGCCCATCACGGTATACGTCGGAGAACCATCGACTCCGAACACCTTAAACGTCGGGAAGGAGCTGATACGGTACTTCATCGCCACGTCGATTCCTTCTCCCGTTTCCATTTCCATTTTTACGTTCACGAAGTGGGCATTCATGTATGCCGCAACGTCCGGATCCGAAAAGGTCTCTTTGTCCATCACCTTACACCATCCACACCAATCCGTAAATGCATCAAGAAAGATGGGCTTGTTCGCCTTTCTGGAAAGGTCGAGAGCTTCGCTCCATGACGCTACAGTAACAAAGTTTACGCCTTCGGCATATACAACAACAGCACTCATGATGAGTGCTGTCAGGATTGATGCGATTCGGGATGAAGACATGATCATTCCTCCATGACTTCTACTTCTTTCGCCGACAGGATCTTGTCGATATCGGCGACGTATTTGTCTGTTACCTTCTGAACATCATCCTCGCCGCGCTTACGGTCATCTTCGCTGTAGTGCTCCTTCTTCTCGGCCACCTTCAGTTCTTCGTTAGCGTCGCGACGCACATTGCGGACGGCCAGCTTTCCTTCCTCAGCGATCTTCTTGCATTGCTTCACGAGGTCCTTGCGACGTTCCTCGGTAAGGGGCGGAACAGATATTCTAATCACCTGGCCGTCATTCTGTGGAGTGATCCCAAGATTGGCAGCAAGAATTGCCTTCTCGATTCCGGAGAGCACCGCACGGTCCCAAGGCTGAATCATGATTGACCGTGCGTCAGGCACGGAGATACTCCCAACCTGACCGATCGGCGTCATCTCACCGTAATACTCAACGCGAACGCTGTCGAGCATAGATGCCGAAGCGCGACCGGTACGAACTTTGCCAAGCTGTTGCTGAACGTGTTCCACGGCCTTGGCCATGCTGTCACGTGCACTGTCGACGATATCCTTTACTGGCATGGGGTCATTCCTTCACGATTGTCGCAACCGGTTCGCCGAGGAGCAAGCGTCGCAGATTGCCACGTTGGTTCATATTGAAGACAAGAATCGGCTTGTTGTTCTCACTCGCCATGGTGATGGCCGTCATGTCCATTACCCGAAGATTCCGCTCCAGAGTCTCCTTGTACGAGATCTCAGTGAAGCGTATCGCATCAGTGTGCTTTTCTGGGTCTTTGTCGTACACCCCATCAACACGCGTACCCTTGATGACCACATCGGCCTCGATCTCTACCGCCCGAAGTACTGCCGCCGTATCGGTAGTGAAGTACGGATTACCGGTGCCTGCACCGAACACGACCACTCGCCCCTTTTCAAGGTGGCGCATAGCACGACGTCGAATGAATCCTTCGGCGATCTGTTCCATGTGGATGGCGGTTTGAAGGCGCGTTGGTACGCCCAATAGCTCCAGCGCATTCTGGAATGCGATGCAATTGATCACGGTAGCCAGCATACCCATGTGGTCGCCAGAAA
>VEQR01000155.1 GCA_018883125.1 Candidatus Kapaibacterium sp. | reverse complement strand
GCAGGCGGGTGAACGGCGAGATACCGAGCAGAGCCGGGTTCTCGGTATTGTTGCCATGATCGTTCGGCATAGCGATCGACGTACCCGCCATTCCGTCATAGAGAGCGCCCGATGAAAGGCGCAGGTCACCCAGACCAACCGTAGAGTAGTTGGAGCCCCCTTGCGAAAAAAGCAATGAGTAGGGGGCCAGCACGAGAGCCAGCAATGCGAGGATGCGCATCATTTGGACCCCGTCGGAACGGTATAGATCAGCGTCAGCCGAGGACGCAGCGCAGTTGCCGCGGTCGAACCGTGGAAGACCGTTCGGTTCATTGTCCAGAACTCGCTGCTCCCAGTTGTACGGATAGTGAACCTTGCCGGTTGTCGGTGGCGGCGGACGATGTCGATGAGCGGTCCAATATTTGCAAAGCGGTACACTCCCGACGAATCGGACTTTGAATCGATGCTGATCCTCTGTCCGGTAGGGGGTTGATAGTCCAATCCGATTTTGTCGTCCTGTCCAAGAGAACCGATCAGACTCGACTTCGCATCAACCGTAAGGCGCAGATCTGCGCCCATGATGATCGCGCCCGCAGGAAGCGAGTCGAGGGAGACAGTAAAACTTGCCTTGACGTTTCGCGAGCCCTGAATGGTAAGCGACGTTGGTGTCGGATCGAGGTCGTTCACAAAGCCTGCAACCGTCATATCTAGGTTGTAGATGAACGGGATGGTATCGTTGCGCTTGCGGGTGATCACGCGAAGGCGCATTGACTGCACGCCCGAGGTGATGTTGCGGAACTGACGGATGTGCTTCATACCCGAAGGCACAAGAGCGAAACCATACACCAGTTTACGAGCCGCGGTGTCGCGTGATGCAACGATCCAGCGTTTGACCGTTGCCTGGTCGAAGGGTATGTTGATGACCGTTGAGTCCGGCACGATGCTCGGCATCGTCCCAGAATAGGTCGCGATCGGTCTATCTGCGGTCGAGTAATACTCCGTCGAGCCAGTACCGCTCCAGATCGAGTCCCAGGTAACGTTGGCCGGCCAGAACTTTTTCAACTCATAGACGTTCAGTGCGAGTGTCTTGTCGAGTGTATCACCAACGCCATAGTGCTGTGGATAGATCTGCAGGTTAGCGCTTGTTACCTCGAAGGTAGAATCCGAGTACGAGGAATCACCGGCGATGGACGCCGGATAATTCAGGACTTCGAAGAATGCACGCGCGTCGGCTGTCGGGGTTGACCCCAGCAGGAAGTATGCTGAGTTGAGAAGGGGCAGTTCCGTGTGCGCCGTTGAATCGCCCCCTATCAATGGAAGCGAATCAGTTGACGCTGTGTAGATCATATCGGTACCCGGAACAAGCTCGCTCCCGACGATCGATGGAGCGTCGTTGCAGGAAGAGAGCAGGGCAGCAAAACAAACGGTGGCAGCCAGTTCGACTGCACCAAGCCATAGAGAGCGACGCACGGTTACTTGGCGTCCTTGACCAGTGTGCGATAGAACTCGTCGTAGCCCTTTGCCGACGCAGCCCAGCCCACAGGCACGGCCATCGCTCGGCGCACGATCGTATCCCACGTTTCCGGCGTTGCGTGCAGAGCAACGGCACGCTTTACCGTCTTGGTGATCTCGGCCGCATCTGCCTTCTTCAGGATGAATGCCGTGCCGCTTGCACCATCGGCGGAGATATCTGTAAGCCCCTCGGCAATTCCGCCTACGTCTGTGAGCATCGGAACAGTACCATAGGCAAGCGCAATACGCTGGAATTGTCCGCTGTTTTCGTGACGCGAAGGTTTCAGCAGAACCGTTGAACCGGCCATTGCCAAGTGGAGGAATTCTTCATCCATCGGAATACGCACGGCAACCTGCTTCGGGTGTTTCTTTGCAAGTGCTTCTGCCGACTTTTTCAGCGGCGTTGGCAGATCCGAGGCAATCACCACTTGTGCGCCCAGTTTTACGAGGTCCGCTGCCGCAGTGATAACGCTGTCCGCCCCACGATCTTCACGCAGGGGTCCTGCAAACAGCACCACCATCTTCGATCCGTCGATCTCCAGTCCAGAGGCCTTTTGCAGGGCCTCGCGCACTGTTGCCTTATTCGATGGATCTTCCGCGTCAAACTTCGGACGGATATTCGCATCGATCTTCGGGTTCCACTGCAGAAGATCAATACCGTGATTGATGCCCACAAGGGGCTTGCTGTTCAGCAGCGGGGCCCAGTTGTCTTTGAACTCCTTGAGGGCCATCAGTTCCTTGGCATAACCAGGGGACAATGTTGACACGCGATCCGCGTAGGCCATGCCGATGCGCGTAAAATTCATCTTGTTCTTGTAGCGGGCATGCTCGAGGACGTCGTCCGTAAGGCCGGTCTTCTTCAGCGATTTTGTTGGGAACACGCCTTGTTCTTCGAAGTCCGTTATCGTGAAGACCACCTTCGTCTTCTTGAACTCCTGTTCGTAGCGCGTGCGGATGTAGGCTGGAATCAGGGCCGTTTGCCAGCCGACGCAATGAATGATGTCGGGGAACCAACCAAGTAGCAGGCAGGTTTCCAGCACCGTGCGGTTATAGAAGATGAATCGTTCATCGTTGTTTGCGAACGCAGCGCCGCTGGTGATGTCGTGCTCGATACCCTTGTTGACATCCAGGTAATTCGAGTTCGTCGTGATATACGACTGAACTTTCACCCGAGGGTTGTTGATCGAGCTGGATTTTACCGTCGCAAGATGCGCATCTTCACCGACCGGGATTGGGATATCGCGCAGTCGGTTGATCTCATGGATGCGATTCTTCCGTTCGGAAATGAATCCGTACTTCGGCATCATCGCGCGGATGTCATGCCCGACCTCGCGTACGCCCAGCGAATGAGCATAGCACAGATCGGCGAACTCCGATGTTTTGATAAACGGATAGATCTCGCTCGTTACGAACAAGATGCTGAGTGGCTTCGCCATGAAGTTGGCTCGTAAAAGTACGTCAATACTCCCGGTCAAGTTTT
>VEQR01000069.1 GCA_018883125.1 Candidatus Kapaibacterium sp. | reverse complement strand
TGCGCTTGAGCACGGAGCAAACGAAACGGAGGCCATTGGCGCCTTGTTGCACGACGCTGGCGAGGACGCAGGGGGCGAGGGGCGCATCGAAGACATCCGACGCAGATTTGGTGCCGCAGTGGCCGAGGTCGTCGAAGGCTGTACCGACACCGTCGAATCCCCTAAGCCGGAGTGGAAGGTTCGTAAACAGAAATACATCGATCACGTTGCCTCTGCATCGTCATCCGTGATTCTTGTCTCGGCTGCCGACAAACTTCACAACGCCCGCGCTATCCTCTCCGACTTCCGCGAGCTTGGCGATGACCTTTGGTCACGCTTCAACGGGGGCAAGGAAGGTACCATTTGGTACTATCGCGAACTCGTCAACGCCTTCCGCAAAACCGGCGACACTCCCCTGCTACGAGAGCTGGAAGCCGTCGTCAAGCAGATCGAGGAGATGGCTGGGGAGGGGTGAGGGGTGTAGGAATCAGACAGTCTGGAATCCTACTGCTGAAATCACCAGAGCTCCGCTGATAGTGGCAGTGCGTTGAGTTCTGCTCGTGCATGACGCCAACTCGGATAAAACGTGTCCAATAATGCAACGAAGCGTCGGTTGTGTGTCGGCTCAAGAAGATGCAGCATTTCATGCACCACGACGTATTCGAGCAGGTCTTTCGGTTTCTTGACCAGCTCCGTGTTGATTCGAATGCGCCCCATGGCATGATTGCAGCTGCCCCATTTTGTCTTCATTCGCTGTAAATAATAACCCGATACTTTTACATCAAGCTTGGCTTCCCAGCTCGCAATCATTCGCGGTACCTCGTCGTGCAAAAGCTGTTTATGCCATTCGTGCATTATCTCGGCACGCTTCTGTAGGGAGCTCCCAGGTCGAACGGAGAGTATGATGTCACGGTGTGATCGTCGCACTGAGGGTTTGACATCTTCCTCGACGACACTAAGTAAGTGACGTCTACCCCACACGAAATGACTTTCGCGCTCAACGAATTGCCTATCTGTCTCTCTTTCCTGCCGAGCAAGCATTGCCTGCTGATCACGAATCCACCGAAGCTTAGATATTGCATAGGCACGTGCAACGTCCAGACGCGTATTCTCGGGAGCAACAAGTGTAACTCGTCCATCGGGCGGGTGGACGGTAAGGTGGACGTGTTTGACGCCCTTGCGGATCACCGCGATGGTAATGTTGTCCAGCCGGATAACGTCCTTCATCAGTATTCCGGCTGGTTCTTGACGAGTTCGAAGATTGCGTGTGTTACATTTCGATCCTTGCCAAGGACGTTGTAAAGTGCGTTCTTCACCTTAGCCTCCTTCGGCTGATCTCCCCGCCATCCTGCCTGCGCCTCCTCCTTCATCACGCGGTCAATGTTCAATGCCATCTGCAATCGCTCATCTCCATACTCTACGTGCGGCTCTGCAGCTTTCGCGGGTGTAACGTTAGCTTGTTCCAAGATCCTCGGCAGGTTGTTGTAGACGACTGTTGCTGCAATTTTTCCCTGCAATGCAGGGGGCACGTCAGTAACACCATGTTTCTGGCTGACCTTCTGCGCGAGCTCTTCAGCACTACGAAGGAACTCCTCGTACGCAGCCGCATCTTCACGCTTCTGCTTGATCAAGTCGTCCAACAGCTTCGACATTTCCTCGTAGAACAGCGGATCTGTCAGCTGCTCTTTGATGATGGTCTTACGTACGTTGTTTATAATCGCCTCTGCAACGGCGTTACGACTCAGCTTGCCCTTTTCATTGAGCTTTTTTGCAATTGCATCATGTATGCCCGTCTCGATGATCAGCTCCATGAGAGACATATTGCCAAGCGCACCGATGGTCTCAGCAGGTTCTGCCAACACATAGGTGTTTAGGAGGTGACGCATGTCGGCTTCGTACGGCTTTACGTCAAGCTGTTCACCGGCATGCATCTTCATTGCCGAACGAATCTCGGAGTAGAACTCTACTTCCCCTTGGATTGCTGCAACCTCGGAATCTGCATACCCTGCCTCAGGCAGATGCTGAGCAATGGCCGCATACGATCGAACTAATGTTGTTACGGCTTTATAGAAGGATATCCGCAACGGCTCTGTTTCATTGATCGCGTTCGGTTCTTCTGCGCTTCCACAGAAGTAAAAGAGGAAATGCTCTATCGCGTGAGGGGGCGGAACAAGTGCGCAGAGATTGCTGAGTAGTTCGCGTGCTTCATCGAGTTTGGCGCGACCTTCCTCGAGCCAGCTCTTGAGGTGGACATTGTTCGTCGCATCGCCGCCGTCGTCAATGTCAAGTTCATCCGAACTATAGACGGCAATAGCCTGCTGCACATCGCCGAACAATTCCTTAAAGTCTACGATGTAACCGTAGTCCTTGTCATCTCCGTCCAACCTATTCGTTCTGCAGATCGCCTGGAAGAGGTTGTGGTCGCGTAGTTCGTTGTCGAGATAAATGTAGGTACAGCTCGGCGCATCAAATCCAGTCAGCAGCCTGCTCACAACGATAAGGAGCTTCATTCTGGCTGGTTCTTGAATAAACTGACGTTTTACTTCGGTCTCATAGGTATCGGTGGTCTGTCCTTGTTTCAACACATACGTTGAGTACGTATCGAACTTGTATCGCTCGTCGCTGTTGTCAGGTTCACGCGATATCAAATTGTGGTTGGGCTGATAGGACGTGATGATACCGCAATGCCCGCCAAAGTTTGTCTGTTGAAAAAGACGGAAGTAATGGCACGCATCATAGATCGACGGTGCTACGAGGATTGCTGTTCCACGGTCGTTGTTCAGGCGGGGGCGTAACGAAAAATCCTCAATGATACTGTGTATGATACGCTGCTTCAGTTCCGCCGAACTCATCAGCTTTTCCATCGTAGCCCAACGTTTACGAAGGATGGCCTTCTGATAGTTGTTCAATCCCTGCGTCTTGCGTTCAAACCATGTATCAATGGCCGCCTGCGAAGTAAGCTGCTGCGGCACTTCGCGTGCTTCGTACTTCAGATCCAGCACCACTCCATCGGCAACGGCCTGATGAAACTTGTACGTGTGCACATACGTACCAAACACGTCGCGCGTCATCTGCTTGTCTTTTCGCAGTAGCGGCGTACCAGTAAAGCCCAGGAAGAGCGCTCCCTGCAGCCAACGTTTCATCTGTTTGTTCATGTCGCCCCCTTGCGTGCGGTGGCATTCATCAACAAACACATAGAACGTGCCTTGTATTTGAGGGGGCGGCCCATCCAAGTCTGATGCGTCGAACTTGTGGATCAAGGCACACAAGAGACGCGGCGTCCTCACGCTCAGCTTTGCAGTAAAGTCTGCACGAGATTCTATGCGCGACTCGTTGTCATTAATGCTGATAACGCCGGCATTCTTCATGACACCAAGGATCTGCTTATCCAGCTCATCCCGATCTGTCACAATCAGGATGCGTCCGTCTGGGTCATGCTCAAGAAGCCACTTCGCAATGAGCACCATCACAATACTCTTGCCGCTACCCTGGGTGTGCCATACAACGCCCCCTTCGCGCTTCATAATGCGCTCCTGGGCTGCCTTTACGCCGTAGTACTGGTGCTGACGTGGCACTTTCTTTTGTCCGGCATCGAAGATCACGAAGTTGCGCACCAGATCCAGCAGACGCTCTTTGTTGCAGAGTTCGGCAAGGGGCGTATCGAGATACGCGCCTGGCTCGGTTGCATCGGCAATGTGGTTAGCCTTCCACTCAACAAAGAACTTTTCGGGCGTACCTGTTGTGCCATAGCGCAGACCCTGAGAGTCACTGCCGGCCATCACCAGCTGCACCGTGCTAAAGAACCCTGGGTTAAAGATCTCTTCCTGATTGGTGATGAGCTGGCGTACGCCATCGGCAAGTTCCACAGAACTTCGCTTGAGCTCGATAACGCCAACGGCTAAACCGTTTACGTAGAGAACAATGTCTGGCCTACGTTGATATCCACCCTTGATGGTGACTTCTTCCGCTAGAGCAAAGTCGTTGTTCTCAGGATGTTCCCAATCAATGAGATGCACTGTTTCGTGCGCCTTCCCCGCTGCGACCTGCACAGGCACACCATACCGAAGCAGGCTATACGTGCGCATGTTGGCGGCATAGAGTGTAACACCTGTCGTATCTGCTGCAGCTAGCACCTGCTGCAGTGCTGCAGAGATCTGCTCCCGTGAATATCCGCGCTCAGACAGAAACGTTCGGAGTATCTCAGTCTCAATACCTCTGTTGTTCTCGCGCTGCGACCAGTCACCAAGATACCGGTAGCCCAGACCCCCTTGCTGGAGGGACGTTGTAAATATTCCGACTACACGATTCTGTGTTGTGCGCTCGGATCGAGTATTCGTGTTCATATGCTTACATGCTCCCTCATACCAACCTCGTCATCCCCGTTAACAGCTCCTGCATCATACCCTGCTTGAGCAACTTCGTTTTATCACGACGCGCCTCAAGAGCCTCGATCTCGGCGTCCATGTCGGAGAGGACGGTAGCGATCGCCGTTTGTTCTGATTTACTTGGTAGTCTGATTAGCGCATTTAAGAATGATATTTTAGAAAGATTATACCGTGTTGATCCTTGAGAAAGTGCCTTCAACAGCTCCCTTCCAGGCTGAGCTCGCAGGTAATATGACAAGAACAAACCGTCAACATCTTGGTCATTGTGTAACCTAAAGCCAAAGCAGAAGCTGTTTAAATATAGATTCTCGACAACCTCCAACATCAAACAACACATTGCAATCTCGTCCGGAGTCTCTGATGATCCGTTAAACAGCAAGTCTCCCTTTAAAACTCGGTTCTGGCATTCCGATGCGGATACTCGTACATTTTCGAAGATGTTGCAGTCCACAACGACATTGGTCATTACGTTTAGAAATGTAATGTACTGAGCCTCTCCATAACCAAAGTCATCCTTTGTCTTAGCAGTGAGTCCACCATAGGTACGACCCAATTCCCCTAACCTTTTCACCTCCCACTCCCCTTCAAACCCGGGCAGGCGCGTGACGCCGGTGAGAAGTTGCTGCATGGTGGCTTGTTTTATGTCGCGCTTTTTAGCGATAACTGCGTCAAGACTTTCAATCAATGCATCAACGTCGCTCAGGGCCGAGGCAATGGCGCGTTGTTCGGGGAGAGGTGGGATGGCCAAAGCTATCGCACGTATTGCACTCGAGCTAATGTGGACGACAGCATCACCCTGACCTCTACTTGCCTTTAACCTATTCACCTGCGCAGAGTTCAGTGCATAGCCAAGAAACTGTGAGTTCACGGATTTCGGGCTAAGGATGACAATGTCACCACCAGCGTATACTTCGGATTCGTCAATAAACGCTACAGCCTTACCTATTTCTTGCTTGGTCTCACCTGAACATGCAAAGAGGATATCACCTTGCGTTAATCGCTTACTTGTCTTTGCTACTGTTGCAGAGATGAAACTATTGTAGGTGCGAATAATCTCGTTGTGGTGCGTGTATATCTCACCATACCGCACACAGGGTATACTGCCACTCGATGCTTCGTCCTTTCGTATCCCTTGCCCTTTTGTAAATAGGCCAAGCTGAGCTAGCTGGATAGATTGCCACTCCTCCGGAATCACCCCCACCTCCGTCATCTTGTATCCTGGCTTCACGTCCATGACAGCCCCATCTTCTTGAGGTGTTCTTCTACACGTCTCGAGACTTCATCAACATTGCTTTCGAGGTGTGGAAGGGGCGAGGCATAGCGCTCAGTACTTCTATCGTCAGATGTTTTCACTACCATTCTCCCCTAGGCTAGCAGTAATACTTTCAAGCTGCTTCTTAAGCTCCTCCTTGGAGGGCAGATACAACTGATATCTCGAGGCAAAAATATTTGCATCCGAGGGTAATGTGAGCTCTACCAAGGCATCATTCTTTCTGTGACAAAGCACGATCCCTATTGTCGGCAGCTCATCCTCTTGCTTGACATAGCGATCGAAATAGTTTACATACATCTGCATCTGACCAAGATCCTGGTGAGTCAGTTTGTCTCTCTTTAGATCGAAAAGCACATAACAACGCAAGAGTCTATTGTAGAAAACAAGATCTACAAAGAAATGATCGTTGTCGAACGTGAATCGCTTCTGACGAGCTTCAAAGAGGAAGCCCTTTCCCAATTCAAGAAGAAACGACTCTAGCTTATCTATGATCGCAGATTCCAAATCATTCTCGGAATAGTGCGGCTTTTCGGAAAGCCCAAGAAACTCCAATACTAGTGGGTTCTTTATGAGATCTGCCGCCTTTTCGATGTGCAGCCCCTCATTCGCGAGTCGTTGAATGTCCTCTTTGTTGCGGCTAATAGCGAGTCGATGGTAGAGGCTGCTGGCTATCTGGCGTTGAAGCTCGCGAACGCTCCACTGACATGCAACGGCTTCTATTTCATAGAAACGGCGCTCATCAGTATCATCTATCGATAACAACTCCACGTAATGAGACCAGCCAACTTTGAACTGGCCAAGCAATTCAGCAGACACTGTCTGCCGAATCATGATTGAGACATCTGTCGAGCCAATGTTGTTCTTGAACAATTCGGCAGACACCGTCTGCCGAATCTCTTTGTACTGCACGTAGAATGCTCGAAACTGTCGCAAATTTCTCACCGAGAAGCCTTTTCCAAGCGACTCCGCTAAACGCTCAAGCAGCCGTGAACCATAAACAGACCGATCGGCGCCATGTTGCTCATACTCTACGATATACATTCCAATCAGCCAATTACGTGCTGCCAGGTGCACGTCTGCTATGTGGCCTACACGACTCTGCAAATAGCTGTGAGTTAGATGGCATATCTCAACAAGCTCGGCATATTCCAAGTTGGTACTCATACTGCCAGCCCCATCTTCTTGAGGTGTTCTTCTACGCGTCTCGAGACTTCGTCAACATTGCTCTCGAGGTGTGGAAGGGGCGTGGCGTAGCGCTCAGCAAGTTCGCGGATACGGCCGGTAAGGGTTTGGGACACACGGTCGAGCTCGCCATGAACAGCCTGAGACAAGCGCGTCATCCATTTGTCTTCGATAACAAGGGCCTTTACATCATTTGGGGTAAGCGTAGGATATTTCTCGTACGCTTGTGTATCGAGTGCAGCGCTTTGCTCTTTGATCTTGCGCTTTAAGGTAGACTCTTGCTCGGTGAGTTCCAGCCAACGCTTCAATGTGTCCTGTTCATCTTGTGCGTCGGCATCGCCTTTGATTTCCTTGAGACGTGCGGTGACATCTGCCTTGCTGATCTTGTCCAGAGATCCAAGGTAACCGTCTTCGGCTCCATGTTCATCTTCCAATTCGGCAATGCTGGCAGACGTAGTATCGAGTTCTGACTGCGCAGATTCCAATGACGCTTGTTGCGCGGTAAAGTATCGAGCTATCACGAGGTCCTTAGGCACCAGATCGCACTGCCAGCCTTTATCCTTTTGTTTGCCTTTTTTGTCTTTTTCAATGATGCGTGCAGTATTGGCCACCCATCCATCAGCGGCTATCAGGTAACAATCGTCCTGCATGGTCTCTGCCCAGTAATCCATCAGGTGCTGATATACATCGTAGGCATCGAGTAGCGGCACCGATCGGAATGTGCGGAGAAGCTCTTCGGCAATGGACTCGATTAGGACTTTCGGGTGAGCATTCTTGTCGAATGACTCGAGCTTCGGCGTGACCTTGTTTCTCCACTCTTGAAAGCAAGCACCTGCCCCCTTTTGAAAGGCAGTGAACTCGGTATGGTTAAGGATGGCAGACTTTACATCAGCTATCGGGAGTTTGAGTTGCAGGTAGCCTGGGCGTCCGGCTGACTCAAATAGGGCATCTCGCAGGTTGGGCATGGTCCGCCAGTACGGGGCTACCTTGCTTTCTGCACTTGTAACATCACGCTCTGGGATGCCGCCACGCAGGTGTCCATCAAGATCATGGAGATCCTCCGGTTCGGTGCTGTCGATATAGCGTGGCAGATTCAGATTAAAGTCATTCTTCGCATCGGCGATCTCATCAAACGACACCATGCGTGCATAACGCGGAACATCGGCCTGCTTGGTAAACGTATCAACGATCCGATGGATGTCCTGCTCGCGCAGACGGTTCTTGTTGCCGTCTTTGATGAAGCCTTTTGACGCATCAATCATGAACACACCCTTGCGTGCGGATGCATTCTCTTTGTCCAGCACAAGGATGATTGCAGGAATACCTACACCATAGAATAGGTTTGCCGGCAGACCTATGATGCCCTTGAGGATGCCAGACTCCACAAGCTTTCTTCGAATACCTGCCTCGGCATTGCCTCGAAACAGAACTCCATGCGGAAATACGATTGCCGCTTTGCCAGTGCTCTTCATCGAGCGCACGATGTGCAGCAAAAACGCATAGTCCCCCTGCTTGGGCGGGGGCACGCCCCACACAAACCGTTGGTACGGGTCTTGTTCCGGGATCAGGCCACTCATCCATGTCTTCACTGAAAACGGCGGATTTGCAACCACGTAGTCATACGTCCGCAGCTGGCTACCGTCCTTGAACTTTGGTTCTGCCAGCGTATTACCGCTCAGGATCGTCGCTGTCGGGAAATCATGCAGAATCATATTCATGCGGGCAAGACCAGACGTCGTTACGTCCATCTCCTGTCCCTCCAACGTAATCTGCTTCCCTGCCTGCGCCGCAACCTTCAAGAGCAGCGAGCCCGATCCACACGTAGGATCGTATGCTGTCGTCGATGCCTTTGTGTTGTCCGATGAGATACCGATGACCTTTGCCATGATGCGGCTTACTTCGGATGGCGTATAGAACTGCCCCTTACTCTTTCCGCTTTCCGTAGCGAAATGGCGCATAAGGTATTCGTAGGCATCACCCAGAATATCATCGTTATCGGCACGGTTCTGCGAAAAGTCTAACTGCGGATTCTGGAAAATGCTGATCAGATTTGTGAGCCTATCCACCATTGCCTGGCCCTCGCCAAGCTTATTCGGGTCATTGAAATCCGGGAAGTCACTTCTTCCAAGACGCGAGTTCGCATCGATAAGGGGCTGAATGATCTGCGTGTTGATCTTATCGCCGATATTGCTCTTTCCCTTCAGAGCAACCATGTCGTCAAAGCTCGATCCCTTAGGGATCACGACCGGCGGGGCAAAGACATCCGACTTTGCATACTTATCGGATACGTACTTGATAAACAGCATGAACAGCACATAATCTTTGTACTGGCTTGCGTCCATGCCGCCGCGAAGTTCGTCGCACGAGGCCCACAGAGATGAGTAGAGGTCGGATTTCTTGATGGCCATGATTGTACGTAGGAGATACCAGGAAGTGAGGTGCCAAGACTAGACTTGTAAGGCACGAAGATATCAGAGTATCGGGATAGTTCGCCGATGACACAAAATGACGATTGTATTCACCAAGATGAGTCCTTCCTTATCCAAAGTGGCGCGCTTCTGCTGGCTCTCAAAACCCAACTTGTATCGACCAATCCACATTCCACGAAAGCCCCCTTATGAGTACCAACACCATTACCGCTGACATCGCCAGAGAGTATCTCGCTGGGCGTATCCGTCTGGATGAATACGATGCGATTGATGACGATGCAGCCGAGATACTGGTCGGATACGACGGCATCCTATCGCTATTGGGCCTCAGAACGATCAGCGACCAGGCGGCAATTACCCTTGCAACGCATGCTGAACTTCGACTTGGTCCGATTGACAACCTTGGTGCGGAAGCCATCGCAGCCCTGGCTTCGCAATCGTCATCGTTTCCGTTTGAGGACGTCGGTGTCCTTACAACTACCGTCGCAGAAGTTGCGGCGCAGTTCAATGGCGAGATCGGATTCCGCAAGCTGACTCAGCTTCGAGAGGAGGAGGCAAAGATCCTGGCCCGACATCAAGGGACGATGACCTTCCGGTCCCTCATTTCCCTGGAGCCCGCCGCGGCACGCGCACTGATGAAGCACAAGGGTATGCTCGACATCCGACGCATACATTCCGTCAATGCCGATTCCGCGCGGCTGCTGGTGCACACAAGACGCGGGTATGGTTCCCTTGAACTTATCAATGTGCAGGAATTAGGGGTCGAGGAAGCGGCCATCCTTGCTCAGTTTCGGGGCGACCTAAGCCTTCCCTATCTGACATCACTGACTGAGGAGCTGGCCGAGGCACTTTCTCGCGTACCAGGCGTTCTTTACCTTGGAGATGAGGTCGAGATCGATGTTCCAATTGCTCGGCACCTATCGAAGGTCGGCTCCGGCCTGATGCTGGGTAGTCCTAACCTTAGCGACGAAGTGATTCACGAGCTCTCGAAGTCGGTATACGATCTGAGTCTTTTCGGGTTGACGTCCCTCTCAATCGGTGCCGCGGAAGCTCTTTCGAACCATGTTGGCGAGCTGTTTCTCGACCGTCTAACAAGCCTCTCGTACGAAGCTGCCGTTCTGCTGTCCAAGCATCAAGGATTGGTCTTCCTTTTGAACTTGAAAGACGATGATTCGCTCTCGGATGCCACCAAGGATCTACTGCGGAGCGATCCCAAGTTCGAGCTGTCTATCGAATGGACGCGTGACGAGGATGGTGGAGAAGACGATGATGAAGGCGAGTTGTAAGCTAAACTCGTAAATCAACGGATATATTCGCTGATTGTCACGCGGAAGATAGGCCCGCTATGCCTAGCCCCCCGAACAAATAGCACTGTTTATTTCATATTCTCATTCAACTAGGGTCCCCCTATGAACGATAGAATCATCACAGCATCCATCGCCAATGAATTCCTCGCCGGTCGTATCGATCTGGATGAATACGACGCGATGGATGACGATGCAGCCGAGATACTGGCCCAAGCCGATGGTGGACTTCGGCTGGATGGGCTCAAAAGTATAAGTGTTGAGTCGGCAAAGAGCCTTGCCAAACACAATGGAAAGTACCTGCTTCTGGGCGGGGTGACCTCGATCTCGGACGAAGTAGCAGAGGCCTTGGCGGAGCACCGTGGCGGTATCGCCATAGATGGCGTCATGAGTATCAGCGTCGAAGCAGCGCGAGCACTAGCCAGGCACGTATCCCCCGATGGGAAGGGCGATCCAGAATCACGGTATGCCATCTTTGGAGCAATGGCGCGCGCAGAGGGTATCAACTCCGGCTTTGTGATGTTCAACGTCGACCTCGAAGATCATATGGTGAACTATAGCCCTGGGTTTCTCCTGCTTGGTGGCATCACGGATTTGTCCGACGAAGCAGCAGAAGCGATCGCGCAACACGAGGGCTGGATCGACCTGCATGGCCTTGAGGAACTGAGCGCTCGCGCAGCCAAAGCATTTGCAGCGCGACCCGGTCCAACGTCGATCGGAGTTGCGACGCTCTCTGATGCAGTTGCAGAAGAGTTAGCCAAGGCACGGGGCTTGCTGAACCTTGATGCCGTCGCCGACCTTTCTCCTGCTGCACGCGCCCTGCTGGAGGAGAATGGCAATATCTCGATGTCAACAGCCGAGGCTATTGATGATTCCGATGACGCAACTTCAGAGGAAGATCCTCCTTCATCGACATTCCCATTCGAGGATGTTGAAACCTTAACACCTGAAGTGGCTGAAGCCGCCGCTGGATTTGACGGCAATATCACATTCTCCGAGTTGACCGACCTTACGGAGGCAGAGGCAGCCATCCTCGCAAGACATCGGGGTAGGCTGGGATTCCTTTCTCTAACGGCAATAGAACCAGGCGTGGCTCGAGCACTTATGAATCATGAGGGGCACATTTACATTCCATTTTTACAGACAATCGATACCGATACCGCGAGATTGCTTCTTCAGACAAGCCGCGACTTTCCCTACATAGCGCTCTACAACATTCGGCACTTGGGCATCGAGGAAGCAGTCATTCTGGCTCGGTTCCAGGGAGACATTTACCTCAACGACCTGCAATCGCTAACGGAGGACGTGGCCTCGGCGCTATCTGGTCTATCGGGCAAGCTATATCTCGGTGAAGCAGTCGAGATTGATGTTCACATTGCCCGCCGCTTAGCAAAGATTGGATCTGGTCTCGTGTTGAACAGTCCGAACCTCAGCGATGAGGTCATTCATGAGCTCGCACAATCGTGTTCCGTTCTCGGCCTGGACGGATTGGCTTCGCTCTCCCCAGCTGCGGCCACATCCCTGTCAAATCACGTTGGCCAATTGTCGCTAAACGGTCTCATGAACGCTACCGACGAGGTTGCAATGCTCTTGTCGAAACACGAAGGTCCACTTGACCTGATGAACTTTAGCGATATGGACAAACTTTCCGATGCAGCCAAAGAGGCAATGCTGTGCAATCCGGATATCAAGATTGGTAGCGCGCGTTCCGGTAAGAGCGATGCGGACGATGATGATGACGACGATGAAGCATTCTTGAAGTTCTTCCTTGGCTAAAACCATCCGGCGGAGTCACGTCCAAGAGTGCAGACGAGGCGTGTCTTATGGCGATCTCGACATATGCAACTCCCGACGTGCTCGGCCACGGAATAAAGCTCATCCGCTCGCAGAAAACGTTTTGTGGCGACGATTGCACGCGCGCTGCGTCATCCCGAGGCCCCGAACGCAGTGAGGGGGCCGAGGGACCTCACGAGATGATAATGATGTCACGTTTTGGCGGTCTTCTCGCACGAAGACGGTATGAAACCACCGTACATCATCATCGTTGCCGGACCTAATGGGGTAGGCAAATCGACCTTCGCTCAATGGTACCTCAAGGACTTCCCGGATTGTGTTGGAATCGTCGACGCAGATGTAATAGCCCGTGACCTCCAGCATCTTCCCGAATCGGGCAGAAATGTTGCAGCGGGGCGAATTGCCCTCGAAACGATCGAGCAACACATACATCACCGGCGTTCATTCGCTATTGAATCTACCCTTTCGGGAAGAACACTCCTTGGAACACTCTCGATGGCGAGAAGTGGCGGGTATTATATTGCCATCGCAATTCTCTGGGTCCCGTCCATCGGGATCACAAGCCGAAGAGTAGAGAGCAGGGCACGCAGCGGTGGACACGATATCGCGATGGAAGATCAGATTCGGCGGTTTGATCGGTGTTACATCAATTTTTTCACCTCCTACAGACAGATCTGCAATGAATGGACTCTCTATCTCGGACTTGGAACAACTCCAGAGCCGCTCGCCAAAGGAAAGGGTTGAGCGACTGAGGGAAGAGCTGCTATCA
>VEQR01000068.1 GCA_018883125.1 Candidatus Kapaibacterium sp. | reverse complement strand
GGCAGGACGTGCGCAAGGTGCTGATCACAACCATTCACAAGTTTGGTGAGGCCGACAGTAAGCTGAACGACCGCAGTAACATCATCGTGATGGTGGACGAGGCGCACCGCACGCAGGAAGGCGACCTTGGTCGAAAGATGCGCGAGGCGCTTCCCAACGCATTCCTCTTTGGTCTGACCGGTACCCCGATCAACCGGGCTGACCGCAACACCTTCTGGGCCTTCGGTGCGGATGAGGATGTGCAGGGCTACATGAGCCGCTACTCCTTCCAAGATTCCATCCGCGACGGAGCAACGTTGCCGCTCCACTTCGAGGCTCCAACGGTCAAGCTGAAGATCGACAAAGCGGCAATTGATGAAGCCTACCAGTCGATCACCGGTGAACTCAGCGAACAAGACCGCGATGACTTGGCCAAGCGCGCAGCCAAGATGGCCGTGCTCGTGAAGAACCCGGATCGCGTTCGAGCTGTGGTTGAGCATATCGTGGGGCACTTCCAGACAAAGGTGGAGCCCAACGGATTCAAGGCGCAGGTGGTGGTCTTCGACCGCGAGTGCTGTGTGCTCTACAAAAAGGCGATGGACGAACTCATCGGTCCCGAGGCCAGCGCCATTGTCATGAGCAGCGCCCAGCATGATAAGCCGGAATGGAAGGAGCACATCCGCGACAAGGACGCTGAAGAAAAGCTGCTCGACCGGTTTCGCGATCCGGCAGACCCGTTGCAGTTTGTCATCGTCACGAGCAAACTGCTCACCGGTTTCGACGCGCCCATTCTCCAGGTGATGTATCTCGACAAACCGATGAAGGATCACAACCTTCTCCAGGCTATCTGTCGCGTAAACCGCACCTATGGTCAGACAAAGACGCACGGCTTGATCGTTGACTATATCGGCATCTTCGACGATGTAGCTCGCGCCCTAGATTTCGATGAGAAGGCCGTTCAGCAGGTGGTGAGTAACATCGATGAATTGCGAAAGGCGCTTCCGGTACAAATACAGAAGTGCCTGGCCTTCTTTCCGAATGTGGATCGCAGCGTAGGGGGCTATGAGGGCCTCATGGCAGCGCAACAGCATCTCCCCGACAACGCCACACGCGATGCGTTTGCCGCTGAGTACAGCGTCCTGGGTACCATCTGGGAGGCGCTTTCACCCGATCAGTGTCTGACCCCGTACGCACCGGATTACAAATGGCTGACGCAGGTCTATGAGTCCGTGAAGCCCGTCAGCGGCAATGGCCGGTTGCTCTGGCATCGCCTCGGAGCAAAGACCATTGAACTCATCAACGAGAACATCCATGTCGAGGCTGTGCGAGATGATATCGAGGCTCTTGTACTCGATGCAGATGTGCTCGATAGCATTCTCAATGATACCAACCCCGACAAGAAAGCTCGCGAGGTGGAGATCAAGCTCATCGCTCGCCTCAAGAAACACGCGGGCAATCCCGCGTTCAAAGAACTTGGCGAACGACTGGAGAAGATCCGCGAGAAACACGAGCAGGGTCTGCTCAACAGTTTGGAGTTCCTGAAGGGCATTCTCGAACTTGCCAAGGAAACCGTGGAGGCCGAGAAACAGGTGGAGCCGGAAGAAGAGCAAGACAGGGCACTGTCCGCCCTAACTGAACTCTTCAACGAGGTGAAGAACAAGCACACTCACGTTATCGTTGAGCGCATCGTGGCCGATATCGACGCGATCGTGAAGCAGGTCCGCTTCGACGGCTGGCAGGCCACAGCCCAAGGAGAACGAGAGGTGAAGCAGGCACTGCGCCGCGCTCTGCTCAAGTACAAGCTGCACACAGACCAGGAATTGTTCGACAAGGCGTTTGAATACATCAGGCAGTATTATTGAGGGGGGGGCAATTGATGGTCGTCGGGTGACAATGCAGTGCTTTGGCGCTGTTATTTTCGACCCCAGCCGACCTCACAGCTTCCAGCTCCAAGCACAAGTGAGCCCACGGTGAGCACCACGAGTCCCGAAGCAGGAACTCCGAGTGCCTCCAGTCCCGATGCATCAAGAAAGTGAGTCTGAGACATTCATTCTGCCCCCAAATCAATTTATCTATGCCTACAGCCTTCATATCGTATTCATGGGACAGCGACGAGCACAAGAAGTGGGTCTATGATTTAGCAGCTCGATTGCAAAGCGCAGGCATCGCTGTCACATTTGATCAGACGAGTCTCGCTCCCGGTGATCAACTGGCACAATTCATGGAAACCTCGGTACGCGAAAGCGACTATGTACTCATTGTTTGCACCGAACGCTACAAGGAGAGATCCGACAAGCGTATCGGCGGAGTTGGCTATGAAGGCCATATTATGAGTAGTGAACTGATGAATGATGGGAATCAACGCAAGTTTATTCCCATACTTCGAAGCGATAAATGGAATCAAGCCACACCTTCGTGGTTATCTGGCAAATACCGCATTGATCTCAGTGCCAATCCCTATTCGGAGACTAACTTCAAAGATCTATTGTCAACGATCATTGGCAATCGCTCAGAAATGCAGCCCATGGAGCTTGAGCATGATTCAGTCGAATTATCGACCACATTGAGCGTTGCTGCTTCAGATAACTCGGGCACTCTGGCATTTGAGCCGATACACATTACTCACCTTGTGATCGACGAAATCAGTATTCCGAAAGGAGACGGTACGAAGGGTAGTGCGCTCTATGTTGTACCGTTCAGACTCTCTAGACGACCTCCGCAGGCTTGGTGTCAATTGTTTGTAGAATCCTGGGACCGTCCCGAACGGTTTTCAAGCATGCACCGACCCGGAACCGCTTCTATTCGTGGGGACACCGTAGTGCTGGATGGGACAAGTGTTGAAGAGGTTGAGCACTATCACAGAGAAACCCTCATACTTGCAGTCAAAGCTGCGAACTCGAAATTTGCTGATCTCGAAAAAAGCCGTGCAGAGAGAGAGCAGTCCGAAAGAGATCGAGTAGAGAAACACCGAAATAGCGTTACCGCAGCAGCAAAGGGGATGCGGTTCGATGATTCGTTGTCATGATTCAATTTGAATACAACTCTTAACGTGGGTAATCGAAGTTGTAGTCTTCCCCCAAATGTAGTTGGCAAGGACTGAGTGGTTCGTAGCTGGCGCTGCGATCGAAACCGTATCACTTTCCGTCAGCACTTTCGTCAGCAGTTGAAGGGCGATATCCTGCAAACGCCCTGTTTATAGGGGAATCCGAGGAGGTCGTCGAATCCTCTCGAGGCCGCCAAATAGGTTTTAGGTGATGGGTTTTGGGTTTTAGGTTTTGGGTTGCTGATCCCCGCATAATTGCCCAGGGCTTCAGCCCTGGGTTAGGGAATATTGAACTGGGATTGAATTGCAGGGGATTGCTTGTTTGCTCCCATTTCCTTGCGCCAGGGCTTCAGCCCTGGGTTAGGGAATATTGAACTGGGATTGAATTGAAGGGGATTGCTTGTTTGCTCCCATTTCCTTGCGCCAGGGCTTCAGCCCTGGGCAGTTATGCGAAGAACGGCAGTACAAACATTCAATTGGCCGAATCGCAGTCTATATGGATGCCCGCTTTTCCGCTCCTGCGGGCGAGACTGCGTCTCGCCCCTACAGCGCGGCAATGACGGTGGATTCAATCTGCAATCAGTCATCAGTCATCAGTCATCAGTCATCAGTCATCAGTCATCAGTCATCAGTCATCAGTCATCCTGACCTGGTTCGCCCCTTGAACAAGGATCTGTTCTGTGTTGAGCCAGGGTTGGGGATCGAGGATCTCGGTGCGACCGTTGGCCGTGGTGCCGGTGCGTACTTGACGTCGCACGAGTAATGTTGGTGAGCCCGTGTACAGGAAGGTTGCCGAGCCGGAGCGCACGATGGCGGTTTCGGCAACGGTGGTGGCCGGACGGGGCTGGGCGCTGATGGTGGCCTTGACGGAGGTGCCGGGAGTAAGGGAGGCATCGTGCTTGTCTAGGTGGACGTGTACCGGCACGGTGCGGTCGGAGCGCACTTCCTTGCCAATCAAATGAACGTGCGCGGAACGAGCGGAGTCCGTTGAGTTGGTCACGTTCACCATCACACGATCGTTTATGCGGAGGCCATACACATCACGCTCGAACACGGCGAGCTCGATGTGCATGTGGTCCGTGTCGACCACTTCCAGCACGGGCGTGTTGGGTTGGATGTAGGTGCCGATGTTTGCATTGATGGACGTGACGTAGCCGTCGATTGGGGCCGACAGGGTGACCACGCGCGAGAGATTTGCCTCCGTGAGCGCCGCAGCCTTGATGTTGAGCAGAGCAAGCTTCTCGGCCAGCCCCTTCCGTTGAATGCGAAGCATTTGCACCTCGCTCTGTGCTCGCTCCAGCGACTTGCGCGCGCTGATGCTGTCGCGCGCCAGCAGAGTCTGACGCTTGAGCTCCTGTTCGGCAAGATCAAGTTGAGCCGACGCTACCAGGTAGTCCTGCTGCATGGTAATGAAGTCCGGATGCTCAAGCGTTACCATGGGCTGACCCGCGTGCACATGCGTTCCCTCGAGCACGCGCACAGAGCGCACGATGCCGCCGAATGGTGCCGGAATGCTGTATGCATACTGCGGCGGCACGTGCACACTCCCATAGGAAAGAATGTTGGTGGCTATGGGCTCTAGGCTTGCGCTGGCAAACGCAAGGTGGACGTTCTTGAGCTGCTCCGGACGCAGACGGATGGTGTCGCTCGATGCACTGGGTGCCTCGTCAATGGCCTTGGAACTCTCGGCGCCGCAGCCGCTGGCGATGATACTGATCGTTATGATCGACATCATCAGGATGACAAGTCCACGTTGATTCAGGGGGCGAAGTGTTTCAGTTGTGTGTTTCATGATCATTGTCCGCTCAGGAATTCGTAATCGGAAAGAAGTTCGGCCAGACCCATCCGAGCGTCGATCTCGGCAAGCTGCACATCGAGCACCTGACGAAAGGCCATGCTGACCTCTGTCCATGATGCCTGTCCCAGTTCATAGGCGCGCTGCGTCTGCTCCAGCAGCAGCGTGGCATCGCGCAGAGCCCCCTTCGAGTAGACGCCAAGCAGCTGACGTTGAGACGTGATCGATGACTGAAGCATCCGCATCTCGTGCGCAATCGTCCGAGCGCCCTGCTGCAGACGCTGCTCGGCGATGCGTCGGTCGATCGTTGCCTGACGGCTGCGGGCATCGGTTGGCATGAACCACAACGGAACACTGAGGCCAACCATGAATCCCTCGAACCTGTTCGATCCGGAGGCAACAAGCGGCGGAGCGTTCACCTGCGGCAGGGGAGTACCGATGAGCGTTTGATTGAAGTAGCCTAGCGTGATGTCGGGCCAGAACTGCGCTGAGGCCGCCGATGAAGCCTGCTCGGCAACGCGAAGCTGCTGCTCAAGGACAGCAATGAGTGGACTCGTGATTGAATCGAGTTCGGCGGGGAGCGCCCCGGGCACAACAACGGTGTCGGCCGGAATCAGTTCATCACGCAGGCCGCAGGCCAGGCTAAGCTGTGCCTGCGCAACGGCACGATGCGTCTGCTCCTGCTGGTAGCGAGCAAGCAGCTCCGTGCGGTATGTCTCTGCAGTAAGCCGGTCAAGGGGCGGAGCATCACCCGCATCAACGCGACGCGCTGCCGCAACTGCCGTGCGCGCGGCAACCATGAGCATGGTGCTCAGCCGATACACACGCTCTCGATGCAGACATGCGGTGAGATAGGCGCGGCGCACGCCATGCTCTACCTCACGCTGAGTGATGGTTTGCCGCAGGGATACTTCGCGATGTTGTTCATCGGCCAGATCTGCCGATGCCATCAGCTTTGCCGGAAATGGAATCGTCTGCGTAAGCGTGATGTTGTTGTCACTCGATGTCGAGTTGTACTGTCCACCCATCAGCATCAGCTGCGTCGATGGAACATCCATCGTTGCCGTGCGCTCTAGGGCACTGCGTTCCACGGACATTGCAGCAATACGCATCGATGGATGATTGGCTCGGGCCAACTCCAGAGCTGCTGGAAGATCGACCACTTGCTGCTGTGCATGGGACGGTATCGCCAAGCACGCAATGAGGATCGTAATCCCGAGCTTCTGGTGCGTAGCCTTGCGTGCATCACGCCTGCGTTCAACGATCAGGTAGAGCATCGGCAGCAGGATCATCGTCAGCAGGGTCGATGTCACCAAGCCCCCTATCACCACCGTGGCCAAAGGACGCTGCACCTCGGCCCCGTCTCCCGTGGAAAGCGCCATTGGCAGAAAGCCCAACGACGCAACCAGGGCCGTCATCGTTACCGGACGCAGACGTTCACGTGTGCCGGCAATGATTATCCGCAAGGGGCTCTGCAGGCCCCGTGCATGCAGGGACCGGAAGGCAGCCAGCAGTACGATTCCATTCAGCACGGCAACACCAAACAGGGCAATGAACCCCACACCAGCCGAAATACTGAAGGGCATGCCGCGCAGAGCAAGCGCGATGATTCCACCGATCGAGGCAAGCGGCACGGCCGTGAAGATCATCAGAGCGTGACGCACGTTGGAGAAGGTCACATACAGCAGAAAGAGGATCAGCATCATTGCTACCGGCACGGCAACGGCGAGTCGCTGTGTTGCGGCAGCAAGATTTTCGAACTGTCCACCATAGGTGATGCGGTATCCCGGCGGAAGCAAAAGCCTGGCATTGATGCTCGACTGAAGTTCCGTGACGATACTCTGAACGTCTCGACCACGGACGTTGAAGCCCACGCTGATGCGGCGCTGCGCATCTTCGCGCTGTATCTGGTTGGGACCAACAATCACGTCTATACGTGCCACCTGGGTGATCGGGACGTTTGCTCCCGTTGATGTGCTCACGAGCAATGATGAGAGATCATCAACAGAGCCGCGTGAGGATGAATCAAGACGTATTGCGATATCGAAGCGGCGATCTCCCTCGAACACCTGCCCAACCAACTCGCCCGCAAATGCCGTGCGTACCGCGGTGTTGACGTCGTCCACGTTCACACCAAGACGTGAGCAGGCGGCGCGATCAATGGCCACCGTGATCTGCGGCAGACCGCTGACAGGTTCCACATAGACGTCCTTGGCCCCCTGCACGCCGCTTGTCAGATGTCCGATGCGCGCGGCGAGCGAGGCCAGCGAGTCGAGCTCGTCACCAAAGATCTTCACCACCACATCCTGACGTGCACCGGTCATGAGTTCATTGAACCGCATCTGGATCGGCTGCTGGAACGAGAACTCCACGCCCGGAATGTCTTCGAGAGCATTCTGCATCTTGGCTGCAAGCTCTTCGCGTGAGCTCGCCGAGGTCCACTCATGCTTGTCCTTCAACACGATGATCAGGTCTCCCGACTCCATCGGCATCGGATCGAGCGGTATCTCCGAGGTGCCGATCTTTCCGATCACGCGCTCCACTTCGGGGAAGCGCTCCTCAAGGATTGATGCGGCGCGCTTTGCACGGTCGATGGAGGCCGACAGAGACTGGCCCGTTGCAAGACGCATCTCAACGGCAAAGTCGCCTTCGTCGAGCTGCGGTATGAACTCTCCACCCATGCTCAAAAACACCGCAATAGCAGCACCAAAGGCCACAAGTGCTGCTCCGATGGTGAGCCAAGCCTTGCGCAGAGACAGAAGCTGAACGGGGCGATACAGCCGCTCAATAAGCCCCATGATTCGGTCGGCGATGGACCACGTGCGCAGTCCGGGCTTAAGCAGCAGCGATGACATCATCGGCACGTATGTGGTGCTGAGAAGAAACGCTCCGGCAACGGCGAAGATCACCGTTTCTGCCATGGGGCGGAACATCTTGCCTTCGATGCCAACAAGCGCCAGGATCGGAACGTACACCATCATGATGATCACCTCGCCGAATGCCGCAGAGCGTCGGATTCCGATTGCTGCTTCCTTGACCGTTTCTGTGCCGTTTCCGGAAGGGGCGTGGCGCGACGTTAGCGCATGGATGACGGCCTCGACGATAATCACCGCTCCGTCGACGATCAGACCGAAGTCGAGCGCGCCCAGCGACATCAGGTTCCCGCTGACGCCGAAGACGCGCATCATACTGACGGCAAAGAGCATCGACAGCGGAATGACGCTGGCCACGATGATGCCGGCACGCAGGTTCCCCAGAAGAAGGACGAGGACGAAGATGACGATCAGCGCACCCTCAATGAGGTTCTTGCTGACTGTGCCGATGGCTTTATTGACCAGACGCGTACGGTCGAGAAACGGCTCTATCACCACTCCCGCCGGAAGTGAGCGCGAGATCTCCTCGATTCGTTGTTTCACGCTGGAGATCACCTCCGAAGAGTTCGCCCCCTTCAACATCAGGACAATGCCGCCGGCTGCCTCCGATGAATCGTTATACGTCATTGCGCCATAGCGGATAGCATGCCCATCGCGCACCGTTGCAACGTCTCGCACACGAACCGGGGCGCCATCTTCTCGGTGGCGTACGACGATCTCGGCAATGTCATCGGCAGAGCGGACCAATCCGTCGGTGCGGATGTACTGCACTCCGGAAACGCGTTCGATGTATGCGCCTCCGCTGTTAGCGTTGTTGCGCTCGATGGCGGAGATCACCTCGCCGATGCCTACTGAAGTGGATCGTAGGCGAACCGGATCGATGGCGATCTCGGCCTGACGCAGATAGCCACCAAAGCTCGAGACGTCGGCAATGCCGGGGGTGCCCAGAAGCCGACGTCGTACGATCCAATCCTGCAGCGTCCGCAGATCCTGAAGCGAGTATTGCGCCTCATATCCCGCCTTGGCCTTGATCACATACTGGTAGATCTCTCCAAGCCCCGTGGTTACCGGCGCCAGGAGGGGCGTTCCCGCTCCGGGCGGGATCTCGCGCTGGATTTCCACCAGACGCTGATCGACCTGAGCACGGGCCCAATACACATCGACCTCGTCATCAAAGACGATCGTCACCACCGACAGACCGAACCGAGAGATTGAGCGTAGCTCCCGTATGCCGGGAATCGACGCCATCGTCAGCTCAACCGGCGTGGTGATCAGCTTCTCAACTTCCTGTGGGGCCAGAGCCGGAGACCGCGTAACGATCTGCACCTGGTTGTTGGTGATGTCCGGCACGGCATCGATCGGCAGGGACCGCAGAGACACAATGCCCCATATCACCAGCCCGATAACTCCCAGACCAACGATCAGCGGGTTGCTGATCGAAAACGATATAATTCTTCGAAACATGAGTTCCTCGCAGTGATCACGACAAATCGTCCGCCCGTATGGGGGCGAAAACGCGGAGGCGATCAGCTCAAGCGAGGGGGCTGGAAAATGTCCGGCGGAGCGCTAAGAGGCGCAGATGCAGGGACTTCCACGGACCGAACGGGCACGTCGGTGGGGGAAAGTGCGGTCAGGATCATCCGGGTAGGGAGTTCAACGGCCGGGATTTGCCAGCCCCCTCCACCCAAAAGAGGCAATGATTCGTGTTCGGCGTCGTTACTGTCGTGCGAACCGAAGTGTTCCACCAGAAAGTCGAAAAAGGACAGATCCTGCTCTCCGTGTTCCTGCACGTGATGCACATAATGGTGCACCAGGTTACCCAGCTTTGAAAGCTCCGCCGGGTCATAGCTACCCAGCAGGGCTATCACCAGCTGAAGGGGCAGAAATATGGTCGCAAGCGCTTTCATCGGATGTTTATCGCATCACAGACGCGCAAACTACGGAATCTATCCCTGTGGAAAACTTCTCGAAATATGAATTCCAATTCATTGGTTCCGGCAGGGTGAGTTACGAACTTTGCCCCGCGAGTGACCATGGGCAGAACGCAAACCTACATATCGGTTGCCGGTTGTGCCATGAGATTCGTCAGTTCTTTGACAGTTGGATTAGCCATTTGCAGTTTTTTGTGCAGTTCGTGTGTCGGCCATAAGCCGGCACCAGTAGAGAGTTTGTCAGAGTTCACGTACAATGAACCTGATGGAATCCTGAGCTTAGATCCCGCACAAGCATCCTACCGTAGCGCGTTATGGACGTCATCGCACCTCTTTAACGGCTTGGTGGAACTCGACTCAGCGCTCCGCATAGCCCCTTGTATTGCAAGGAGTTGGAGTGTTGACAAGAGCGGTACGACGTGGACGTTTCATCTTCGGACGGACGTTATGTTTCATCCCGATGCATGTTTTGGATCTCTTCGGACTCGGCGCGTTGTTGCCCAGGACGTCAAGTACAGTCTTGAGCGCATCCTCGACGCCCGAACCAAGTCGACAGGCCTCTGGGCATTCCGAACCACTATTGCCGGTGCCGATGATTTTCATCGTGCCACGCGGGCAGGGCGGTCGGGATCTGTCGAAGGCATCACGGTTGTCAACGACTCCGTCATCACCATTCAGCTCACAAAACCATTTGCTCCGTTTCTGGCCGTTCTCACCATGCCATACGGCTCGATTATTCCGAGGGAAGCGATCGAAGCGTATGGGGCCGATTATGGACGACATCCCGTTGGTACGGGCCCGTTCATGTTCGGACTCTGGAACCAGGACCGAGAGCTCACGTTGAGCCGAAACCCGCACTACTTTAAGGTCGATGCCTCCGGGCGGCGCTTGCCGTACCTTGAGCGCGTACACATTACCTTCGTGCGGGACCCCAAGAGCGAGTTTCTCGAATTCACCAAGGGTGCTTTCGATGTTATCAGCTCTGTTGATGAGTCCTTTACACCGAGTGTCTTTGATGCCAGTGGCCGGTTGCGTCAGCCGTATAATCGTTTCCGTGTTTTGCGCACTGCCGCAAACACTATCGAGTATTACGGTATCCTTCTGGATACGACGCTTCCCGCGGGGCGCACCTCGCCCCTTGCCCGATCAAAAGCTCTCCGTCAGGCATTGAACTGTGCGATCGACCGGCACAGGATCGTTACCTATCTTCTGAATGGGCGTGGCATTCCGGCCTATCACGGCGTTCTACCGCCAACGATGCCGGGATATAACGACTCCATCCAAGGATACCGATACGATCCCGACCGTGCCCGTCGACTTCTTGCCGAAGCTGGGTATCCGAATGGGAAGGGGCTTCCAAAGCTCCTGTTGCAACTGGGTAACAGCCAGCGTACTGCCTCGATTGCCGAGGCCGTGCAGGCGCAGTGGAAAGACGTTGGTATCGACGTTGAACTGCGTCAGGTTGATTTCCCGCAGCACCTTTCCATGGTGCGTGCCGGTGAATTGGCGTTGTGGAGAACAAGCTGGATCGGGGACTATCCCGATCCGGAAAACTTCTTGGCCCTCTTCATCTCGAGCACCATCGCACCTAAGGGTCCTAATACAACGCGGATCCATCGAGCCGATCTAGACTCGCTGTATGATGCAGCACTGTCGCCCCGACTTGATGACGCGTCACGGAACGCCCTTTACTCCAGCATGGAACGCATTGTGGTAGATGAATCACCATGGGTGTTTCTCTATTACCACGTTGTTCTGCGCGTTTATCAGCCCCATATCAAGGGGCTTACACTCGACGGTTCCGACCGATTGATCCTTGAACGGGTCTTCAAAACGGCCGACCGCGAGAATGTTTCACCATGAAGTTTGAAGGAGGCATGTGAATATGATCAAGCTGCCTGGCATGACGCTCCTTTCAATCCTTCTCACCTTCGTGTTTGCGCTTACCTGCGTGCTTCCCGAGACAACGTCGGCCAACCCTGTGCCGGCGGCCGCCAAGGTGGCCAAGTCGTCACGGAAGTCGTCACGCAAAAAGCGCTCACGTCGGTCAAAGTGCTCACCGGCCGCTCGTGCTGCCGGAAAGCGCCAAGCGATCGACCTGATCCGCACGCAAAGTCCGGAGTTGTGCCGTTTGACCGGCTTAAAGTTGGCTCCGGGTGACTCGATCATCAACACCGCAGAGATTCTCCATAATGACGGAGAGATCGCCGACGCTCAAGCAGGCGAGAATCTTCCCTACGAAGAAGGGGAGATCATAGCTGAGCTAGAGCAAGAGGACGACGTAACGCCCGACCTTGAAGCGTTTCGTACTCTGTGGCTTTCGATGATTGATGAGAAGGATGGCGGAGCAACCCAGCAAGGGGTGCTCCCGAAGCAAAAGCTGGCCGATCTTGTGATGGAGTGGCTGGGCACTCGATACCACTTTGGTGGTATGGCCCGGTCGGGAATCGACTGTTCCGCCTTCACACAAATGCTGTTCGCCTCAGCAATGAACGTTACACTTCCTCGCACATCGGTTGCTCAGGCAACCCTTGGCCAGTCGGTGGGACGTAGGTCCGATCTCCAGTTCGGAGATCTTGTGTTTTTCCATACACGCTCGCGTCGGGGTATCTCGCACGTTGGCATGTATCTGGGCGACAATCTGTTCGCGCACTCGTCATCACGCTACGGCGTCACGATCTCGTCGCTTGAGTCTACCTACTACTCGAAGCGCTTGGTTGCTGCTCGCCGCATCGGCGAAGATGACATCGCTCGTCTGGCCGGCTCGGCTCAGACGTCGAATGTGAATTGAGACAGGTTTTGGGTTTTAGGTTTTGGGTTGTAGGTGACAAGTGCCGTGGTCACGCCTTTGTAGGGGCGAGATGCAGTTGTAGGGGCGAGATGCAGTTGTAGGGGCGAGACGCAGTTGTAGGGGCGAGATGCAGTTGTAGGGGCGAGACGCAGTTGTAGGGGCGAGACGCTGTTGTAGGGGCGAGACGCAGTCTCGCCCGAGAAGCCGAACACCGCGCAAAGTCGCACGAAAAACGTAGGCAACAAATGACCAACGAGCGTCGTGCACATCGTGCACGGCGCTCGTTTTGTATTGTATCATAGTTGAAATTCTATCGCGCGCCGATACAATCCCGAGGCCCCGAAATCAATGCGGGGGCCGAGTGACTTCCAGGAGTGACAATACCGGCCCTTGGAATCGTGGGAACGTCACATGTTACACGGCCTCAAATCCTGGCGGCTCTTTGTCAGGAGAGAGCGGACAAACCTGCTTGACGAGTGGAATGAGAGACAGTCATCAGTCATCAGTCATCAGTCATCAGTCATCAGTCATCAGTCATCAGTCATCAGTCATCAGTCATCAGTCTTCAGTCATCAGTCATCAGTCATCAGTCGTCAGTCATCAGTCATCAGTCATCAGTCATCAGTCTTCAGTCATCAGTCATCAGTCATCAGTCTTCAGTCATCAGTCTTCAGTCATCAGTCTTCAGTCATCAGTCATCAGTCTTCGCTTAGCTCAGCTCGTCCAGCGTCAGCGACTTTGGACGAACGATCGGAGAAGCCATCATGCGGTTGACGACCATCTGCGAGCAGAGGCCGATTGCGCGGCTGACACCGAACATCACGG
>VEQR01000154.1 GCA_018883125.1 Candidatus Kapaibacterium sp. | reverse complement strand
AAGACAACAAGGTGGACCCCGAAGGCAAGAAGGGCGCACTGAAGACGATCCTGAATGAGTACAACGTCCGCTACGGCACCAACCACCGCATTGGTGAGTTCGATCTCTATTATCAGGACGTGCAGAAGCGGATCAAGGACCATCAGTGGCCGAACCACGACTTTCCTGCTGAAAAGAAGATCGACATCACCATCGTAGTGGATATGCTGCTTACGGGGTTCGACTCCAAGTACCTCAACACGTTGTACGTGGACAAGAATCTCAAGCACCATGGCCTCATTCAGGCCTTCTCTCGCACCAACCGCGTGCTCAACGGCACAAAACCTCACGGCAAGATCCTTGATTTCCGGCAGCAGCAGGACGCCGTCGATGCCGCCATCGCGTTGTTTTCCGGCGAAAAGTCCGGCGAGCAGGCACGCGAGATCTGGCTTGTTGAGAAGGCCCCCGTGGTGATTACCAAGCTCGCAGACGCCGTCGGCGAACTCGAGTCCTTCATGACATCTCAAGGACTCGAATGCGTCCCATCCGCCGTTGCCAACCTCAAGGGCGACGCCGCCAAGGCCGCGTTCATCGAGCGTTTCAAAGAAGTGCAACGCCTCAAGACTCAGCTCGAGCAGTATACCGACCTTACCGACGAGAACAAGGCGGAGATCCAGCAGATCATCCCCGAAGCCGACCTGCGTGGGTTCCGCGGGGCCTACCTCGAAACCGCCCAGGTCTTGCGTGAGCAGCGTGGTCGCGGATCCGACGACGCATCCCCCGAGACCCCGTCCGCCGAGCTCGACTTCGAGTTCGTCCTCTTTGCCTCAGCCGTCATCGACTACGACTACATCATGGGTCTCATTGCCCGATTCTCCGAGAAGGGGGCAGGCAAGACCACTATGACGCGTGAAGAGCTCATCGGCCTCATCAGTGCCGACGCCAAGTTCATGAACGAGCGCGACGACATCGCCGAGTACATCGGCACCCTCAACGCCGGCGAGGGTCTGAGCGAAGCCGACATCCGCAGCGGCTATGAACGGTTCAAGCTCGAGAAGAACGCCCGAGAGATCGCATCCATCGCCGTCCGGCACCACCTCGCCACCGATGCCCTCCAAGCGTTTGTGGACCGGATCCTCGACCGCATGATCTTCGACGGCGGACAGCTCAGCGACCTCATGGCCCCGCTCGATCTCGGCTGGAGGGAACGCACACGGGCCGAACTCGCCCTCATGAACGAGCTGGTGCCCCTCCTCACCAAGCGCGCCCGTGGGCGGGACATTTCGGGGCTATCGGCTTACTATTACTGAACCACGGATATCGCTATGGAAACGAGTCTCATCCATCAACTCACCGACGCATTTGAGGGTCACGCACAACGCACCGAAAACGGCGTGGAGTACTGGCTTGCCCGCGACCTGCAGTTCCTGCTCGGGTATACGAAGTGGGACAATTTCCAGCATGTCATTTCGAAGGCAAAGACAGCTTGTGAGACCACAGGAAACCACGTCTCCGACCATTTTGCCGACGTCGGGAAAATGGTCGACCTTGGCTCCGGAAGCCAACGCGAGATCCCGGACCTGATGCTCACCAGGTATGCATGCTACCTGATCGCACAGAATGGGGATCCGTCCAAGCAGGAGATCGCCTTCGCCCAAACCTATTTCGCCATCCAGACACGTCGTGCCGAATTGATAGAGCAACGTCTGCTCGACACTGAACGTGTTTCTGCACGACGTAAGCTCACGGAATCGGAAAAGGCATTGTCCAGCGTGATCTTCGAGCAAACTGGTGGCGAACAGAACTTTGCACTTATCCGAAGCAAGGGCGACCTGGCATTGTTCGGAAAGAGCACGCAGGCGATGAAGGCGCAATGGCAGGTTCCGGACAACCGTCCACTGGCCGACTTTGCGCCAACGATCATTCTGAAGGCGAAGGATTTTGCCACGGAGATCACCATCCACAACGCCCGTGTACACGGAATGTCAAGCGAACCGCAGATCTCCAACGAGCACGTTGCCAACAACGCAGCCGTCCGCGAAACCCTGCTCAACCGCGGCATCCGTCCGGAATCCTTGCCTGCTTCTGAAGATGTCAAGAAGGTCGAACGCCGCCTCACGGCCGACGAGAAGAAAGCCCTCGAAAACCCCGACACATTGGAAGGCGCATGAGCAAGACGCACGATGTCGACAAAGCGCCGACGCCTTCTCTCGTACCCAAGCTCCGCTTCCCGGAGTTTCGGGAGAAGGAGGGGTGGACAAAGAAGCACCTAGGAACCGAAGGCGAGTTCCTATCTTCACGAACAGGCAAAGCAGGTGCTGATTTCGATAATGGCCCCGCTCGATCTCGGCTGGAGGGAACGCACACGGGCCGAACTCGCCCTCATGAACGAGCTGGTTCCCCTCCTCACCAAACGCGCCCGTGGGCGCGTGATTTCCGGGTTGAGTGCGTATGAGCAGTAAGAAGAGAGCAGAACCTTCTGCAGCACGCGAAACGCGTCTGTCCCGTGGCCGCACTCGGCCCGAGGCCATGTTTCCGGTGCCTCCCGCCGCTTCAACACTACCGGCCAGCTATGCTGCCACGCTTCAGGAGATAAAGACCCACCTTCGCAGTGCCCGCATACGGGCCGTCCTCGCGGCAAATCCCGTCGTTATCGAGTCCTATTGGCAGACCGGAAAAATCATCCTCGCCCGCCAGCAGGAAGCCGGATGGGGGGCCAAAATCATCGACCGCCTCGCTACCGATCTCAAGGAAGCCTTTCCAGATATGGGCGGTCTTTCTGTTCGTAACCTTCTGGCGATGAAGATATTCGCACGAGAATTCCCGGATGCCCCAATTGCGCAACAGCCTGTTGCGCAATTGCCGTGGGGCCACGTCCTCCAGATCCTGCAGCGTGCCAAAGAACCCGCCGCCCGCGAGTTTTACATCCGCGAAGCGATTGCCCACGGCTGGAGCCGCAACATTCTGGAAATCCAGATCAAGAACCAGCTCCACCTCCGTGCGGGCAAGGCGCAGAACAATTTCCATCTCA
>VEQR01000153.1 GCA_018883125.1 Candidatus Kapaibacterium sp. | reverse complement strand
GCAAAGCCCAACCGCATCACTGCTCCTTTGGAAGATCGCACTCCGCGGCAAAGCTACGGACTGCCGGGTTGTCCGTAGATTCACCGCATGAGTGCACAGGTCATCGCGCTGTATCGGTTGAAGCGGAATCCAGTCGTGGATCACGTTGCGTCTCGGCTCAATGCGTCCGTAGCCTTCACCCAATATTCGGGACACGCTATCGAACTTGCGGCGAACCTCCCTCCGGATACCTCCTTGGTGGTGGCTGCAGGGGGCGACGGAACAGTAAGCGAAGTTGTTAATGGACTCATGCGGCGACCCCGCGAACAGCGGCCACCCCTGCTGATCGTTCCCTACGGCTCCGGAAATGATACGGCCCGGACGATTGGTGCACGCGGGACGCTTGCGGACATTGATCGACGAATTGATAACATGGCAACCGTTGAGTGGGACGTGATGAAGATCGATCTGCTCGGACCGGATAGTGCCCCATCAACCCGATACGGCATCAACGCCATGAGCGTGGGCGTCAGCGCCGAGGTTCTCCGTTTCTACAACCGTGCACTGCGTGTGATACCGGCGCGATTCGGGTACGTGGTTGCCACGCTATTGTCGTTTGTTCGGTACCGTCAAACCTATATCGATATTCAGCTTGATAATGCCGCGATGACCAAGAAGATCCTGTTGGTGGCTGTTGCCAACTGCAAATGGTTCGGAGCAGGTATCTGTGTTGCTCCTGATGCCGTGCCGTACGACAACATCGTAGATGTAACCGTGGCCGAGGGATTGGGTGTGCTCGACTTCCTTCGATTGCTGCCGCGGCTGCGCCGTCCTGAGCCCATTGTCGACCCCGGACTTCAATATCATACAACGACCAAGGTATTTCTACGGCCATCGGCACCCCTTGCCGTCGAAGTCGACGGGGAATTCGCAGGGTTTGGACCTGCTTCTATCAGCATTATGCCTAAGGCAGTTACGCTGATCGCCTGATCTCGCACTGTTGTACTCAGCTTCGGCGTTCGTATTTTCAACGGCTTTTTTACGGTCGATCTGCACCAAGGGTTGACCGTACCACGTCGAAAGAGAGGGTGTTTCATGGCTGTCGCAAAATTTGCGCGACCACACAGTACGTTTTCGAGCGTACTGAAGCAGCGGGTGAATGAGTATTTCCAGCAGAAGCAGATCCGTCCAACGGGTGACTGGAGACTATACACCAAGACCATTACGCTGGTCGTTTCTGGTGTTCTGTTCTATCTTGGCTGGGTTGTTTTTGACGTTCCAACCTGGGTGATGGTTCTCAGCGCCATGCTCCTTGGCGTAAACCATGCATTGATCGGCTTTAACGTTATGCACGACGGGGCTCATGGGAGCTTTTCGCAAAACCGACGCCTGAATAGCCTGATGGGCTACAGCCTGAACGTTGTTGGCGGTAATACGTACTTCTGGAAGCTCAAGCACAACGTTGCTCATCATACCTTCCCGAATGTCGAGGGTCATGATGAGGACATCGATGTTTGGCCGTTCATCCGTTCCAGTAGTTATCAGCCCCGTCTCTGGTTCCATCGCTACCAGCATTTGTACAGCCTTGTGCTCTACTGCATCACCTATCTGCAATGGATCTTTTGGGCTGACACGCGTAAGTACATCGAGCGCAACATCGGTGCGATGGAGATCGCAACGTTTACGGTCCGCGAGCACGTCATCTTCTGGGCGTCAAAGGCATTGTACGCAGCCGTTTTCATCGGTGTGCCGATCATGGTTCATGGTTGGGCCGTTGGTATTGGCACGTATCTGCTTTCGGCGGCAACAACAGGTGTTCTGATTGCCGTTGTGTTTCAGCTGGCCCATGTGAATGAGGTCACGCACTTCACCGAACCTGAGCCCGACACGAACAAGGTTGATGCTGAATTCCTCGTCCACCAGATGGCAACAACGGCAAACTTCTCCACTCGGAGCAAGGTTGTGGCATGGCTTCTGGGTGGACTGAATTTCCAGGTGGAACATCACTTGTTCCCGAAGATCAGCCACGTGCACTATCCGGCTATAAAGGGAATTGTCGAATCCACCTGCCAGGAATTCAACGTCCCGTATTTGGAGTATCCCACTGTGCGCCAAGCACTTGCGTCGCATTTGCGGTACCTTCGTCTGGTGGGTAATCAAGCGTAACCATCTCCTTATTTGGACTAAGTCCAAATAGAGCCTAATTTCGGACTGAATTGGTCGTATATGAAACCAAGGAGTCCGAAACATGTGGTGCTTCCCCCGCCCCATTCAGGCAATCATTGTAGCGGTGCTGTTGATCGGATGTGGATCCGATACGACGCCCGTTGGCCCGGAGCTGCCGAAGTCGTATGACTCTACCGGATATGCTGCCGCCACCACGGCAGAATACGATGTCCGCCAGCGCATAGCAGACCTTCTGGAATTGCTCGAAACGGCAACTTCGGTCAACGTTCGGCTCTCGCAGAGTCAAGTCAATGCAGCGCTTGCCCCTTTGAAGGGCGACGTTGATCCTGGCTTCAAGGATCAACTGTCGACGTATGCCAACGAACTCGCTGATGCCAGCGGAGGTGTGTACGACTGGAAGACACCCCCAACGGCATCGTCGACCGGTGGAGTGTATGGCGCCTACCTTTTTACGAAGAACGGTCTGGATGCTGTTGAGATGATCGAAAAGGGGCTCTTCGCTGCAGTCCTCTATGCTAAGGCCCGAACGATCGTTTCGCGTCCGCTTACTCGTGAGTCCGTGCATCAGTTGCTTGCCCTGTATGGTGCGAACCCGCGGTTTCCGAATACCGGCAAGGCTTCGGCTGACCCCGACCAATTCGTGGCAGCTTACTGCGCACGTCGCGACATGAATGACGGCAAGGGGATGTACTCGCAGATCAAAAGAGAGTTCATTCGAGCACAATGGAACGTAACCTCCGGGACTGCCTCCGAGGCATCGGCCGCAGCGAACAACATCCTTCGGCTGTGGGAGCGGTCCCAGATGGCAACGGTGATCAACTACACCTATGCCGTGGTCGAGGGACTCAGCAAGACGTCGGTCACCGACTCA
>VEQR01000067.1 GCA_018883125.1 Candidatus Kapaibacterium sp. | reverse complement strand
TGATCGGCATGGACGCATCCAATCAGGACGCAGTCCTGAACCTCGGCGTCGTGGACGCTCGCGCCGGCAACTGGCTGTCGGCTCGCAATCATTTCACTCGGGCCATCGAGATCAATCCTTCGTCGGACGTCGCATGGTTCAACCGCGGCATCACCAACCAGAACCTCCTCCAGATGTCCGACGCCTGCTCGGACTGGGAGCGCTCCGCAGCCCTTGGCAATCAACAGGCCGCACAGCTACAACAGCAAAATTGTAACGGATTGTAGGGGCGAGACGTGTAGGGGCGAGACGCAGTCTCGCCCGTAGGCCAAACGTCATCCCCGCGAAAGCGGGGATCCATGCGTTCAAACGTCATCCCCGCGAAAGCGGGGATCCATGCGTCGTGACGATATGCAACGATGGATTCCCGCTTTCGCGGGAATGACGAGTAGGTTTTCTTTACACGTTGCCATGAAATTCGAATCTTTATTAAAGATATCAGCTGCTTTCTTTAATTTGACTGAATCGTATTCAAGGTTCACCCATGAAACGGGGCCTAACGGGCAGGTATCGGACCACCATAACGGCAGGTGAGAGGGTTCAGGCCTTCATTCCAAATACCTTACCGCCCATACCGGCGATTGTTCTTGACGGCAAGCGGCAGCAGCTCCTTGAGCGTGCGACGCTAGCGTTAGGTCGGCTTGACAGCGTCGGTGCTCTATTGCCGGCGACCGAGCAATTGCTGTATTCCTATGTGCGGCAGGAAGCGGTGTTGTCCTCGCAGATCGAGGGCACGCGGTCGACGCTTTCAGATCTGCTGCTGTTCGAGCTTGAGCAGGCTCCCGGCACTCCTATCGATGATGTACTCGAAGTATCGTCCTACGTGGCCGCGCTGCATCACGGAATTGCCCGACTGAACGATGGTTTCCCGCTTACCGGCCGTCTGATCTGTGAGATGCATGCCATACTCATGGAACAAGGACGGGGACGCAACAAGTTGCCGGGAATGTTCCGCCGAACTCAGAACTGGATCGGCGGCACCCGTCCGGGCAACGCCCATTTCGTGCCTCCTCCGCCGGATGAGATCGCTGAATGCATGTCCAACCTCGAAAAGTTCATCAACGATTCCGACGGTTTACCGATCCTGCTTCGCGCAGCGGCTGCGCATGTTCAGTTTGAGACAATCCATCCGTTTCTCGATGGCAATGGGCGCATCGGGCGTCTACTCATCACGCTACTTTTCGTAAACCACGGGGTTCTCAAACACCCCCTCCTGTATCTATCGCTGTTTCTCAAACAGCATCGTCATACCTACTACCGACTCCTGGACACCGTGCGAATGGATGGCGACTGGGAGGAATGGATCGACTTCTTTCTGGAAGGCATTGAGCAAACGGCCACAAATGCCTTGATCACTGCACAAAAGCTCGTTCAGCTCTTTAACGGTAATACAGCCACCATTCAGAAGAGCGGACGCTCTGCTACGTCTGCGCTTCGCGTGCATACGATCATGTGTCAGCGTCCAATAATTACGATCAGGTACCTCTGCCAACACCATGGCATGACGTTTCCGACCGCATCCAAAGCCGTTGATACTCTCGTCGCACTGGGAATCCTTAAAGAACTCACCGGGCAACGTCGCAATCGTGTGTTTGTCTATCAAACATACCTGGACGTTCTTGGCCCGGGGAATGAGGTGCAGACGTAGGGGCGAGACGCAGTCTCGCCCGTTTGCTCGCCCGTTTGCGTGACGTTGGTGAGCGACCCAGCCAAAAATCTGCCCACGAAGTCATATCATTGCGTGTTGCATTTCAAAAGGGGGGGGACAGGGTATGAGCAAGAAGAATCGTCAGAGCGACCAAACTTCACCTGACGGGCCGTCGGCCACATCGAAGTCCGACGTTCCGTCAAATCTCGTCAACCGCTTTGAGGAGCTCTCAACGCCAAAGGCACTAGGCGTAACGCTGCTTCTTGCGCTCGGGATGATCCTGTTCGTGTACTGGGACTTCATCTTCGGCAATGCCGTGCTTCTGTATACGGACATCGGAAGTGACGCAGTGAATATTTTTTATCCGCTCTGGGTGCAACAGGCAAAGCTTTGGGCAGAGCACGGGGCCCTGCATGGATTCTCGCTCGAGACCGTGATGGGCATGCCGGTGGACATCAATCTGTGGGATCCGTTTCAGTGGATCATCATCTCCGGCGGACCTGACGCTATCCCGGGTCGAGTAGTTATTGCAGAAATGATGAAGTCCCTGCTGATCGCCACCTTTGGCTTCTTCACCTTCCGCATGATGGGTCTGCGCAACATCACCTCAACCATCGGCGCACTGTGCTTTGCCTTCTCCGGCTATGTGGCCCTTGGCGCCGCTGCGTGGTACGTGCACTCATCTGAGGTGGTCTTCATCGTGCTTGCTCTGTGGGCCGCCGAATATGCCCTGAACCGCAGGAACTTCTGGTATGCCATAGCCCCGCTCTCGTATGCCTTCATCGCCCAGAACGGCGGCTACCTTACGATCTACCTTTCGGCCGCATTGGCAGTGTATGCACTCATCCGCACGCTTGCGCAGGATGAGCCCCTTGCCGCACTGAAGCGTGCGGGGCTTGCCATGGCAACCGTTGTGGCCGGACTCCTCATCTCCTACTCGGCCGTTACCGGCGTCATCACCTTGCTCACGCAGTCGGGTCGCGCAGAAGCCCTGAAGGTGGTGAAGGGGGGCGCATTGAGTCTGAAGCAGGACCGCCCCGTGACCAAGCTCGTCGAGCGCGACGAGCTTACCAAGGTAGTGCAGCGGGCCTACTCGACCAATGCCATGGGCATCGGCAATAACTACAAGGGTGCAACGGCCGGGGGAGATAACTTCCTCGAAGCTCCGCTGCTCTACATGGGCCTGCCCATGCTGATCTTCTTCCCGCTCTTCGGCGTTGGCCGCAGCCGCAAGGAGAAGCTTCTCTGGGGTGGCATGCTGGCGGCAGTGCTGATGATGCTCATCTTCCCATGGTTCCGCTATGCATTCTGGGGCTTCAAGTTGGACTACTTCCGAGAGTTCACCATGCTCATCGGCGTGTTCCTGCTCATCTTGGCCATGATGGGGCTTGATGGCATCATGACTAACGGCCAGCGCCATGGGATGTATGTGATCGGAGCAGCCGTATTGGTGGTGGTATTGCCGTTCATTTTTGCCAAGCCGGCCAACATCATCGATCTCGGCCAGCGAACGACGACAATGATCATGCTCCTGCTCTTGTCAGGATCAGCAATTGGCTATGAATTCACCCGTCGCTCAGCGTTCCTGGTTGGCGTCCTCCTCATAACGATGGTCGACCTGTCGATGAATGCTCACGCAACCATCAACAAGCGCTCTCTCATGACGCAAGCAGACATCCGCAGCGGGAAGCTATTCGGCGATGAGTCGCTCCAGTCGTTAGACTGGATCCGCAGAAATGATGGCGAGCTCCATCGGACTGCAAAGTACTTTACATCAGGACCAGCCATCCATGCAAGTATCAACGACGCCATGGTGCAAGGATTTAACGGGCTTATTGGGTACTCATCCTTTCACAACAAGTACTACCTGAAGTTCATGTCGGAGCTGGGATGCGTGAACCTTGCCAATCCTGACGAGGCCAAATGGGTATCGCGTGTGATCACGCGTCCATACCTTGCCTCTGCCCTTGGTGCCCGATACTTCATTACCAAGGGCGGCGAATTCGGCTTCGAGCCGGGCCTGTTCCCGCTCGTACAGCGCGTGCGGGATCAGTTCATTCATCGCTCCGCCGTGGCTCTGCCCCTTTTGGTGCATTATGACGGATTCATTACGGAGGATGAGTTCAGGGGGCTTTCTTCGCCGCGAAAGGACTTCATGCTCTACCGCGCCGCGGTTCTCTCTCCGGACGATGCATCGAAGATGGGGCTGGCCCCCTTTCCTCTTTCCACCGACACCATCATGAACGTCAGTCCGGCGGACTTCCTCCGAGCCACAGAGGCGCGTCGATCGGCCATGAAGCTTACCGCAAGTCCCACCGCGTCCGGACTCACAGCCACCGTGGAAGCATCGCGGCCAGGCGTCGTGATGATGTCCATCCCTTACGACCCCTCCCTGAGCGTCACCATCGACGGCACCACCGTACCCACCTACGTCTGCACCTTCGGCTTTATCGGCATAAAGATGCCGGCGGGGAGGCACGAGGTGAAGGTTGAGCGGAACTAATGAGTTCATTGGTGTTGGCAGTCGCTCGCAGCTCTTGGCGTTGTACGAGGCCTCACTGGGGTGCGTGGTTGGACGCAGTAACTTTACTCCGATGTATTCCCAAGACAGTTTCTGACTGAGTGGATCAATTCTGATGAGCATGAAATCAAAGCGCAGCAAGAACACTAGTGCAGCATCGCCAGCAACTGTGACGGCCGATGTACGCGACATGGATTCTAAACCAATCCGGTTTCTGATAGCCGGCGTGGCGATGGCGGCCATTGGGGTGTTCTATGCGATGCAGGATCTGTTTGCGGTGGACAACCTAAACGACTTTGGCGAGTACATGATGCGCGCCGAGAATTGGCGCGCTGGCACCTTTACGTTCACTGGAGGCACAGATGTGCTCCTGTCGGTCGTGGAATACCTGGCACTGCTGGTCCATCCGCACGACTTCATGGCTTTCTATGGTCTGGCCAAGACCCTCCTCCTTGTCATCCTTCTTGGGTCAGCCTACGCCTTCATCGTCCGCAACAACCCGGTCTTGCCGGACTTCTGGGTCAAGCTCGGCACAGTTCTCCTGGCATGCTCGATTCCCCACTTCATCATGGCCACCAGAACCATCGACCAGACGCTGCTCTTCGGAGCCTGCCTGCTCTTATGGATGGCCACCTATGACATACCATGGGCCGGTTTCATTGGCGTGCTCACGTTTCTGTCGCGTCCGGAGGCCGTCATCATCGTTCCTCTCACGGTCCTCTTGTATGTCATCCACACGGAGCGTCGCAAGCAGATCCTCATCAATGCCGGAATGTTCATCGTCCTTCTGGTGGCGGCAAAGCTGACCATGCAATCCATGACGCCATCTCAGGGGGCTGGTGGCCCGCAGGAGTTGGGCTTTCTCGATAAGATCAGCCTTGATTGGTTCACGGGCCTGTTATCGCACATCATCAAGATCCCTGCCGTACTGGCGATGTATGCGATGGAGTGTTTTCAGAGTATTGGGTTCTTTATCCTATTCCTGATTGGCCTCATCGTTTCAGCACGGCAGCGCTCAGCATGGCTGATGTACGCAATCCCTGTTGCCTTCCTGCTCGCCTATGCCATTATGTACGCAGACTCAGAGGCAAAATCGTATTCCTTTTTCACTAGCATTATCCGCAGCATGACCCTTGAGAAGGATTACTTCATCGTCAACGCCTTCAACAAGTTCGACTCACAAATCGGTCACGGTCGATATCGGTTGGCCCTCTACCCTGCCCTTTCCTTCTTCGTCATCAGCGCTCTGGCATTCATCGTCCGTCGCTTCACCCGCACGTCTGCACGTGCTCGGTACACCGGTCCGGCAATCGTGGCATCGGCACTTCTCTGCTCGACCCTGTTCATTGGACTCAAGTACCCATCGGTGGAGCGCGCCTATGACACTAAGCAGAAGGTCTCCAAACTGCATCCCGTCTACCGAATCGCCTTAGAGCTTCGAAAATCCGCCGTGCAAGATGGTCGCATATACATTGCCGGGTTCTGCGACAACAGCACGGGCAGCTTCATGAACGAGTTTGGCGTCTTCTCGGGCATCCGCGAGATGGTCGCCCGCGTATGCCCAACAGCAACCTTCTGGCAGAAGGGGCGTGCCGAGCCTCTGTCTTGCCAGGATTACATTCAAACGCATCCATACAACCCCGACGCCGTCATGGTGTTCCGTGATGGCTCTGTTAACCAGGAACAGATCAGCGATCCGCGCCTCTGCTCCGTGCTGCAGAGAATCGAGCGGGAGTTAGACCCATCTGCTCTTCGCGACGGGCGGGTGACGCACGTCATCGCCGGGCAACAGATCAAGCTCCCACACCTTCACCAGGTCGCGAATGTCGACGGCATCTATTGCTTCGAAGTTGTCAAGGGGTCCTAAGTAACCAGACGTTCCGCATCACACATCATGCTCTTCTACCTCCAGCTCACCGAGTACATCGTCCTGCGACTTATCCGCAGGTTCCTATTTCCGTACTCGCTTTTGTTGCGCATCGGAAAGTACATTCCCTATTTCCGCGTCAACGCCAACCAGGACGGTGCACGGGATATTGTGGATGAGTACGAACGTCTGATCCGAGAGCACGCTACGGGGGTACTCGAGCGTCCGAACCTGCGCATCCTCGAGATCGGCGCTGGGGTAACCGACACCGTTGGTCTACTGCTTTCCGAGCGCTTCGGCTGCCATGTCCACGTCTGCGACCCATACGTACGATACGACGAGGCGGGCACGCGAGATGGCATTCAGAGGTTTAAGATCTCGATGGAAGCGCAATCCCGCACCCAACGTGTGCTGGAACCGCTATCTGCTGGCTACGACCTCATTCTCTCCAACTCCGTCCTCGAACACGTTGAGGATCCCGAGGGCTTCTTTCGCCAGATGAAGGGTGCCCTGCGTGAAGGGGGCGTAATGATCCACCGGGTGGACTACCGCGACCACTTCTTCAAGTACCCCTACTTCTTCCTGATGTTCTCTGACCAAGTCTGGAACACCTTCCTGAACCCCGGAGACCTCTACCGCTGGAGGCTGGATGACCACCTCGAGGCCGCTGAAAGGGCAGGGGTGGGGGTTCGAAGTTCATCTGAAGTCGTTCTTGAAGAGGGCTACGAGAGAATTCGACACAGGACTCATGATCGCTTTGGATCATACAAGCGCTGCAATGTAGCAACGGCTAACCTAGTGGTTCGGTGAGCGATTGAAACGCGTGCACCTGCGAGAACGACCGCAAAGTCAGCGGCATGGGTACGACTTAGTAAGCCTCTAGGTCCTCTTTCGAATCGACTTCGCCCCATTCGTCCGTGTATGCGACAACGCCTACACTTCCGGGATATTGAGCAATGATGCGTCCCAATAGTCCGGTCATGTGAACTTTGTCTTGCTCTTCTATCGATAGATGGGAAAACACGTCCATTGCAAGCCGCCATCCCTCTGGTGTAAAGTGTAATAGGCCCATGTACTGGCCCATAACCTCGTGAGTGTTTGTGGGTCGACCACCGATTTCGGTGAGCTTCATTGACTCATCGAAACGAAACGTCTCCGCATCGTCCAATGGGTTGGCAAAGCGCTTGCTCCATACGTCAAGCCAATTTGCATCGTATGTGATGGCGATTTCGTCGGTACAATTTCTCAGCGCTGACACTCCGCGAGCGGAATAAAAAATGTCGGAGTATGAAACGATACAGTTCTCGGAAGTGAGCCACTCATTCGCACAGCGGAGTGACTGTACCATCTGTGTTGATTCCCACCGATCGTTGTGAAATGTCCGGCAACCAAACTCTTCGAACGCTTGACTTCGATAACCGGTAACAATCGCAATCTCCGTAACGCCAGCTTGACGTAGGGCTTCGAGCTGCCAGTCAATCAGCCGCTTCCCACGGACAACCGTGAAACACTTCGGCTGTTCATCGGTGAGGTCTTTCATACGGCTGCCTCTGCCGGCAGCTAGGATCACGGCCTTCATGGTTGGTCCTGAGTAATCGAAGGAAGGGTGAACTCGTCGAACTGATAAGGGTGTCGCACGGCAATATGCCACGCGTTCCTTCTGGTCATGCCACCATAGGTCAGTGGTTTTCCGGTGTAAATATCCAACACGGTGCCACCAATGATTTTAAGGATCGCTTGTGCTGCAGCGGTGTCCCATTCAGAACTTCCAACGAAACGGGGCACAATATCAGCAGTCCCGTCAGCCAGCCGCATGTATTTCAGAGCCGAACCCATTGGTACACAATGTGATATTCTGTTGGCATCTATGAACGCCTGCACGAGGGGACTTGGATGAGATCGGCTCGTGACAATTCGAAGCTCATGGCCACGGGCACCTGGCGTAAGAACCGAATCTCGTCCGTTACTGGTGACCGAAACAACCCCATCCGCCCCAACAAAAAGCTCATCAAGCGCAGGTGCATAGATCACGCCGATCGACGGAACATCGTCAACCACAAGAGCGATATTGATGCAGAACTCACCGTTGTGGCGGATGAATTCTTTTGTTCCGTCCAGCGGATCAACCAGCCAATATGTTCCCTTTGCACCCCAACTGTCACGGTCTTCTTCAGACACAACAGGGAGCCCAGTTTCGTCGAGAATTCTTCTGATTACATCATGTGACGCGACATCCGCGCTTGTTACGGGAGAAGCGTCGTGCTTCAGAGATACATCAACAGCTACACCGTAGTGCCTCATCACTGCGTCTCCCGCTTCGTGCGCAGCGGTCATTGCAACTTGTACATGGTCAATCACGGCGAAACAACTCCTTCAAACGAATCACGTCGGCATTATTAAACGTCCCCTCGCGCTCTGGATGCCACATCCAGCCTTCCCACGGGAGATCAGAATGGCGAACACCCTCGATTGTCCCATCTGCTGATGTCGCGAAAACCTCAAGCCTGGCAGGAACCGAACGAATCACATTCCCATGGTAGCTGTTGACCGTTCGAGTAACGGTGCCGTTATTGGTGAACTCTGTGATCTCGTGGCTGGTTCGCACATGTCCCTCTCCCTGTTCGATCAAACCTCCGTGTGCGTGAACAAGCATCTGCAAGCCGCGACAAATTCCAAGAAGGGGCAGCCGATGTTCCGCAGCGTATCTGAGTAACTCTATCTCTGTTGCATCACGCTCTGGCGCTGAGCCAATATCATTGCCACCTGAAAGAACAATTCCAGATGGTGTGACTCGATCGATCCACTGACGGATTGTAAGAACATCACCGATCGCATTCGGCACCGGGACGGGTAGGAATCCTGCTGTCACAAGGAACCGCGAAAGGCGCTGATCCAAGGCGTCTCGGACTTCTCCGATATCGGGGAATGCATCTACTCTCTGGCTGACGAGGATCGTTGGGACGGCTACTGCCATTTATGAAAGAACCTCGACACGCCGTGCCGCGCAGTCTATATGTAGTCGAGAAGCGCTTGACCACTTCTTGTATAGGAGCTCACCCGCACCGATTACAGCGGGGAGTCCAAGTTCTCCAGCGCGGATAGCCATGTGTGAGTTCGCCCCTCCCCAAGCCGTGATCAACCCTGCAATCGGGTGCGAAAACAGCCAGTCAAATCCTGGGTCGGCACTGGGGATGCAGACGATAGCACCAGCTAATGCGCGATGATCGTCACTCCCAACCACGTGTGCCGTTACATCCCGCTGAGTAATAAAATTGGGCGATGTTTCGGGCCATTCAAATGCCCAAACATCCTCCGGTTTTGCGATAAGTGGTGGGAGTGACAACCGTTGTGATTCAGCAAACAGCATCTTCCCTTGATCAATGCTCCTTCGCAGGAGCTCCGTGGGATTTGAAGCGGCAACATGAAGTTCCCTGAACACCGTTATGTCACAGAACGCTAACTCCGACCGATCAAAGCCATAGTCTGCACCAACCTTTGTGATCAAAGAAAGTGCATCCGAGAGGTTTCGTGTGAAGTGGAATTTCGCGAGCTCACGCAACTCGATTCCCGACTGCATGAAGTTCAGGAGCTCAACTGCATCTGGTTCCAGACCATGTTCGCGCAGTAGACCCGCAATGTCTCGCATCTGTCCCAATGACAGTGTAAACGGCTCAACATCTGCGTGAGCTGTTCTCGGAGCATTCCAGTCAAAATAGAGGTCCGGCTGTTCGTCGTATCTCGGCGACTGGATGTCATAAGTGCCGGGCCGCAGATGTCCGTAGCGCGCCAGGAATGTTGACTTATCCATCGCAGACCGATCCGTGGCAAGCTGTCCACTAACCGTGGAAACACCGGCGAGAAACCGATCATAATCTGATTGAGAAAACACACCGACGGCTACCAGCGACTTCAGCAGTTGAATAGCAACAAAGCCTGCTCGTGCCAATCCTGCAAATGGGAGCGTACCGTATCTCTTTGCGTCTTCGAGGAGCCAGTAAATACGCTCAAGCGTATCGGCATTCGAAGCAAAGAGCTGCTCCCGTCGCTGCTGAAGGGTGTTGAGCTTATCTGCGTCGGACCGCCATAGTCCATTGTCAGGGTGAACGATTCGATTGGTGAGTCTTCGCAACGAATCTGCAATTGCCAAACGTTCATCCCGGCCAAATCCAGCTTCTGAAAGTACTTCCAACCGAGACGGCAGATCGAGTGTGTAGCAGGAGTAGACGATCTCAAACTCGACCTTATCATGGAGTGTAGGCTCGGCAAGGAGACGGTCGATGTAATAATCAACCAACCTGCCGGCAACTCCAACGTCCAGATCCGCCGGTATGAAAGAGTTGAACGACAGTCGAACATCGATGTACGGCTGGCCGAAGAAATGCGGCATAAGCGGAAAGCTTCGGAGGTTCCGATACCCATAATTATGCCGCTGATACGCCCAGATGGCATCCGTGACGAGGTCACGATACAGCGACAGCGCAAGGGGCTTCGGACGGATGCCGACGATCTCTGCCGGGTTCCAATCCGGCATCACTCCGTAGACTGTTCTTCGGCCCATCAAAAATGGGTGCGGCTGCATTCCTCGAGCAATCTGTTTCTCGATTTGTGTCAGCCGCTTTGATTGTGCTGCGTCGTCTTCCGCAGACTCATGAAGCACGAGAGGTCGTGCCTGCAGCAGCCACAACAGTTCTTCGTCTCCTTCACGCGTGAAGGCGAACTCACAGTCGACCGGCACATGCCCGAAAAGTTCGAGGAGCTCTTCGAGAAGCAAAACAACGCGTGCGATTGGCCCAGGAACCTCGACCTGCGCAGCTGCTGCCTGCTGCCAAACCAATCCTCCAGATCCTCCCGTGACAACTGCCGTGTCTGCCCCCTCATTCCAGTTGACAACTCGATACGGGGCACACGTATTGGGATCATGCGAAAATGCAACTCCGGACAGGATCACGTTTCGCAACATTGGCTGGATCAAAACTTCGTCGCTGGGATCAGCCTCTCCGTAGGATGCAATGACACGATCAATGGCCTCTGGCAATTGATCTTCAGACACATTTGCTACAGACAGGTAAGCACCGGCATTTGATGCATGGGCTCCGTCCTCACGTAGGCAGCTCGAACGGACGATCAAACGTTGTGAGCCAAACTGGCTATTGACGCGATCAATGACTGCATGCTTTCCTGAGTTCCATTGACTAACGTTGATGCAACAAACGTCGGCAATGACTGCCGCCGACAGTATGCCTTGAAGGCTCTGCAGGGTACCAGCTTTGGTTGAGAAGCCAATAGCCATTTGGCGCATTAGTCTCGCTTACGGGCCGACCAAGCTCGTGTCAAATACGTCGCCTCAATGACGTCAAGACCCCGAATCTTATCGGCCACAAAATCCAAGAAAGAGTCGAAGGAGTGAGATCCTAACTGAACTCGTAGATCATTGACTGATCTCCACGCGCCTAAGTAGCGCTCAGGAGTCATCGTAAGTACATGCCGGCCTTCAATGTACACGACATCATCGAAAAACGGCGATGACCAGAGCTGTTCGGTTAGCGTCTGTGTAATACCTGAACGACCTGATGACACTCGTTTGATGTCAGACCGCAATGTCGACAGGTGTGCTTCAATTTCTACCAGCAGAGGGTTTACTTCTATCAACCGAGGATTCCAAAGCGCGGTAAATCTGCCGCGAGGCCTCAAAACTCTATGAAATTCTGATGTAGCCTTATCGAAGTCAGCCCAATGAAAACTGGATGCCATTGTTAGCCAGTCTACCGACTGCGACTGCAATCCTGTTGACTCGGCACTACCCGCAATCCAGCTAATGCTCAAACTTCCGTTATCAGCAAGCCCGTTTGATCGCATGTCATCGTTTGGTTCAACGGCAACCACTGACTTCGCACCCTGTGCGGTAACCATACGAGTCCAAATTCCCGTTCCTGCGCCAACATCTGCAAAGTCGATTTCTGAAATCGGTTTATCGAGCAAACCGACCAGTCCCTTTAGCACCGATGTCGAATAGTCCGGCCGATGTTGTGAGTAGTCTCTCGCAAGTCCGGTGAAATCGCCAGCCTTCATTTCGTTACTCATCTCGATTCCCCAGAGAAAGAAGTCGCAAGATCCGTTGAACGGACTGTTGCACGGTCTCCGACTCCGAATGGTCAATGATCAAATCCGCAGCCAGCGGTTCATCTACTTTCAAATCTAACCCAGCAACATTGTTCACTTCGCCTGCATCGAAACGCTGATAGATTCCCTTCGGATCTCTCCTTCGAAGCTCATCTGTTGGCACCTTGATGTAAACTTCCAGGTACCCTGGCAAGTGCGCACGATTCCACGAATGCACCTCCGCAAACATTGAAATGGTGGCAATCACCACGATCAAACCCTGTTCTGCCAGATAGCCACAGAGACGGCTATAACGGAGTGCTAACTCAATACGCTGCTCTCGGGAGTACTCGCCGCCATCAGCAATGTTGAGGGAGAACACTTCCCTTAGCTCGTCACCATCCAGCAAGACAACGCACCGACCCTCATGACGAAGTACTCCGACTAGCTCCGCAGCGAGAGTACTCTTTCCAGCTCCGGATAAGCCGGTGATCCAGACAACGTTAGTCATGCTTTAGCCGCATGAAACTTGGGTGATTTTCACCATCGAATATAGCAAGGAGTGCTCTGCTAATCTCATCTTCACTCCGTCCGGTATTGAACATCGTCTCATTTCGGTATTCTTCGATTTGGTTCGAAAGGACACGTTGATTGGCAATAGCCGCATGGACGCTGCTGCGAAGATCCCGAAGTGAACGCGCGACAAATCCAACACGTTCTCGGTCACGGAAATGCACACCATGGAGACCACGTTCAGCATCTGCGTTAGGAGCGAAGAATATAGCAGGCCTTTGTTGACTAAGTGCAAACGTGAATCCCGTACCCGACAGGTCGGTAATCAACACGGCACACCGAGAATATGTCTGTATATAGTTTTTCGAGGTGTCAAGCGAAAATGAACGATTGCCTCCAAAGGAAGCTAAAATATCATCTATGCAAGCCGCCTCCTCTGGAACGCCGAATGAAGCTGGATGAGGACGAAAAACAACATTGTAGCCGAGCTCCAACAGCTCCCGCACGATGGACTTGCCATGACTTAGTAATGTTGCTAGGCCCTCATTTGCAGCATAAACGTGTGTTGGAGCGTAGGCAACAGTCTGATTCAATGAAACATCATCAATTCGGGGCATTTCACGGAGTTGCAGATCAAGCTTTGGATAACCGCCTTTGACGAGTGTGATACGTGACAGATTACGCTTCCGGTTAAATGCTTCAAAGTCCGCTATTTGCTCGTGACTAGCACAGACAACATAGTCGCAGCCGTCAAAATGGTGACTGGCGTATACACCTT
>VEQR01000066.1 GCA_018883125.1 Candidatus Kapaibacterium sp. | reverse complement strand
CAGTTTTATAAGGCAAACAGTTTTCTGTGAACGCGAACACGAAAAATCAGCTTCAGAGGTGCTTGCGCGATGTTGCCCAAGCATCGAACATTCAGGACGTTCATGGCTCACTCCATGATCGAAGCGAAGACTGTCTCAATGAGAATGGACTAATTCTCAACCGCATTGTTGATCTGATGCGAGATTTGGGTTTGGTTGCCAGCATACTTCCTGCCGGAGAAATCCCCCAGCAACTTCCATCGGTCGTGATCTGGGGTGATTCGCATGGCACAATCTATTGTGCATTACGACAGACATCTTCCCGCTACCGAGTTCGTAGCTACGCATCTGAATCTGACGAATCGTTTTCATTTGAACAGCTCGCGGAACGGCTGAAGGAACATCCCGGCATAGTCATGCCGCTTATCGCGCATTCTTTCCTTGCCTACAGCGGTTCCGAATCGTCTGAATCGGGCCAACAGCGATCACCGTCGAGTGGAAAGTCGAAATCGGTGAAGTTCCGTGATGTGTGGCCTTTGATGAAGAGCATCATCGCCGCAGAAAAACGCGACATCCTGATCGTTGTTGTCTACTCCGTTTTCATCAGCCTCCTTGGCCTTGTCGTTCCGCTCAGTAGCCAGGCCGTGGTCAATGCCGTGGCTCTGGGAGTCTTCAGCCGACAGCTCGTTGTCCTTTGTATCATCGTCTTCCTCGCGATGATTGTTACCGCGGTGATGGTCGTATTTGAGCGTCATTTGATCGATGTCATTCAACGACGTCTGTTTGTGACGACGGCGTTCGACATCGTTCATCGCATCCCGCGTATCAGGGAGGATGCCGTTCGGTCGATGTACATGCCTGAACTGGTGAACAGATTTTTTGATGTGATAACCGTACAAAAGGTTGTTGGAAAGTTTCTCCTCGAGGGCATCGGTGCACTTCTCATGCTTCTCACGGGACTATTGGTACTGTTTCTCTACCATCCTTTCTTCCTCGTCTATGATCTGGTTTTCCTCGCGTTTATTCCAGTGCTCATCTTCATCCTTGGCAAGGGCTCGCTGACGACTGCGCTTGGAGTATCGAACGCGAAGTACGACACAGCCGCCTGGCTTGAGGAAGTTGCTCGAAACCAACGCTCGATCAAGCTAGACTCGGATTCCGAATTCTCATCATCCAGACTTGACGGCATCACCGTCAACTACATCGACGCAAAGGCACGGCACTACCGCATCATTGCCCGCCAGATGCTGGGTTCCTATGTTTTCAAGGCTTTTGCGACCGTGGGAATTCTTGCGCTCGGTGGCATCCTCGTCTTGGAGCAGGCTATCTCGCTCGGACAACTTGTTGCGGCGGAGATCATCATCATTATGATCATCGGTGCGATCGAAAAACTGCTCACGCAGTTTGACGAGTTTTACGACTTCGCGGCTGCTCTCTACAAGCTCCAATCCATCGCAAAGCTTCCTTCTGAAGAAGCTATTGGTGATCCCGTCCCTCTCATCCCAGCGGGGGGATCGATTGAGCTCGACTCGGTCTCATTCGTCGAAGGCAGCTCCTCGGTAGTGAAAAACATCTCGCTTTCCATTCGAACTGGCGAACACGTCAGTATTGTGGGTGGTAGCGGAAGCGGTAAATCTACCGTGGCGAAACTTATCCTTGGACTCTTGATGCCTACATCAGGACACATCCGTGTTAATGGTGTTGATACGCGTATTGCGAACCTGGCCTCGTTGCGTTCACATGTAGGGTATCTGGATCCAGACGACTCGCTGATGCCGGGAACTGTGTATGATAACATCGTCCTTGGACGCAATGTGCCACAATCAAGCATCGATGAAGTGCTTCGACTGTGTCTTCTCGACGGGGAGATCAAGAACCTCCCGAAAGGAGTTCGAACGGAGATCGTAGCCCTCGGAGCTAACCTTTCCTACAGCGTCCGCCGCCGGATTCTGCTTGCCCGAGTCTTACTGAGTAAGCCGGACATCGTCATTGTTGATAGTGCTTTTCAGGGGCTCGAAGATGGTCTCAAGATGAAGCTCATCGAGTCACTCATGAATAACACCTCATGCACTGTCGTCAACGTATCAGTTGACACAGATATCATCGCCATGACGGACAAGGTTCACGTGTTGACCTCGGGGACACTCATGTGCTCGGGAACACTGGACGAAGTTCTACAGCTACGTCCAGATCTCGAGCCATTGCTGGTGCGTCGTTCGTGGACAGGGGGACGCCGATGAGCACTATGCAACGCAAACAGCACTTCTCCTTGGACCTCCTGGGCAGCCCCCAAATCCATCGTCGCCTTACGGCAGTCCTGCTCACTATCCTACTGGGCACGGTCCTGTTTCTGATCTTCGTGCCGTGGCAGCAGTCTGTTGTCGGTTCCGGACGAGTCACGTCGTTTACGCCTCAGTCACGTCCGCAAACAGTCGAGAGCGCAATCAGTGGCCGCATCATGCGATGGTATGTCAGAGAAGGAGATCGTGTATCGAAGGGCGACACGATTGTTGTTCTCGCCGACATCAACGTCAACTTCATGGATTCGGAAATGATCGAGCGCATGCGTCTGCTCCGAAATCGAACATTCGCAGCACAGGAACAGTCCATCGCATCGGCACTTCAGAGGCGCAAACAATCCGAACAACGCTACGAGGCCGCTCGTGCACGGTATGACAATACCAAGGTAGAAAGCGAAACGGCCCGCATTCGTTCAAATCGTGCTGACACGCTGTTTCGCCAAGATCTCATCGCGCGGCGGGAGCTTGAATCCGCTCAACTGGCCTTGCAGAAGGCGGTTGCCGACTCGGCCTCGGCCATGGCCGGGCTCCTTGCAGCCCGACAGGACATCGAAATGTTCTCTGCCGAGGAAGAACGGATTATCAATCAGGCCTATTCGACCATGCACGAGATGGACATTCGCGTAGCCAATGCCGAAGGTCGGAAGGGGGCAGGCGTTGTCATAGCCCCTATCGACGGCACCATCGTTCGAGTTGAACGCTACGGCGAAGGGATGATGGTCAAGGAAGGTACTCCATTGGCCTTGATCGTCCCGGCTGGTGACGATCGGGCGGTTGAGTTGTACGTTGGAAGTATGGACGCCGCACTCGTTGAACCGGGACGTCTTGTCTCATTGCAGTTCAGTGGTTTCCCTGCGTTTCAGTTTTCCGGTTGGCGCAACATCCAAGTTGGTGTATTCCATGGGCGCGTAAAGGTTGTGGACGCTACCGACGACGGAACTGGACGATTCAGAATTCTCGTCGTACCCGCAGAGGGTAAGCAATTCGCCCAATGGCCGAGCAACCGCTACCTCCGTCAGGGCACCGATGCTTCAGGCTGGGTGTTGCTCGACGAAGTTTCCATCGGATACGAGCTCTGGCGTCAGCTGATGGGATTCCCTCCGCAGTACCCGGTTGCCGAGACAAAATCATCGAAAGCAAAGTCTGCGGCCGGAGCCAAGGAGGAAAAGTGATGAGGCCCGTTTGCCGGATCATACTTCTTCTTGTGTGCGCTACCGTTCTTCCTTTCGGTGCTGAAGCTCAGCGAAGAGTTACTCTTCAGGATTTTCTCGGGCTCGTTGAGCGCGGTCACCCTACGCTTCAAGCAGCTTCACTTGAGCCTGAACAGGCGCAGGCTGACGTAACGGCAGCTCGCGGCGGATTCGATCCGTTTCTCTCTGTCAATTATGACTCGAAGCTGTATCCGGGGGCTGACAACTCGAGTTCTGTTAGCGGTTCACTCACCATGCCACTTGACATGATGTTTGGTCCGCGGATCAAGGCGGGGTATTCCTCGTATACATTTGACTCCAAGACCATCAGCACCTTGCCCGCATCGGCTTCCCTTGGTGTGAGTATGCCCCTTCTGCAGGGCATCTTCACCGATACCCGACGAAACTCACTTCGGAAGGCTGAACTACGTCCTGATGTTGCTTCAGCTCAGTTTCGACTTGACCGTAATGCTCTGCTTCGATCAGCTGCTCTGAGATTCATCGACTGGAGCGAAGCCTCAGAACTCGTTGATGTTGCTGACACATTGCTCGCCTTAGCCAAGCGCCGGCAATCATTCATACTCCGCAGATCACTCAGCGGAGAATCGGCACTCATCGACTCGACTGAAGCCTCCCAGGAAGTCCGACGTCGTGAGGGTGAGAGGCTTCGTTCACTGCGCATTGCTGAACAATTTGGCGTTGATGTGAAGGGTTTTGTCTTCACGTCAGCAAACATTCTCGCGCCTGATCCATTTGATTCGCCTTCGCCCCTTTCCGGACGCGTCGATAGTGTACGAAGCACCGAGTCGGCTGTCAACCTTGCCTTTGGAGCGCGTCCGGAGCTTCGTCGCGCGGAGCTCAGTCTTCGTGCGGCTCGACTTGATTCGAGCCTTGCTGCTGAGTTCATGAAGCCGAATCTTCTCTTCGACGCTAACGTTTACGGCTACAGTGCGATTACTCCGAACTACTCCGTTGGTCTGTCTATCCAGCAACCGCTGTTTTTCCGTCAGGCGTCGGCTGGTGTTCAAACCACGGCCATAGCCGTCAATAGATCAGAATTCGCGTTAATGCTTACGCAGCGAATTGTCGAGATCGATGTTCGAAATGCTCTCATCAGCCTTCAGAGATCTCTCGAACGGCGCACTATTGCCGAGGAAGAGGTCCGCCTTGCACGTATCATGGTGAACGCCGAACAAACTCGGTTCTCCTCCGGAGATGCCTCCCTTCTGACGGTGAACCTGCGTGAACGGTTTTACGGAGAGGCGTTGCAACGTTTAGTAAGCGCCAAGGCAGATGTCGAACGTGCCAATATTGCCCTGCTCTGGGCGATGGGAGTGATCTGATTCCCGTATCTTTGCAGCCCATTTGTCACCACAAATCCACGATCAATCCGAGTAGTCCATGAACATTCTCGTGTGCATCAGTCAGGTGCCGGATACAACCACGAAGGTGGCGGTCGGTCCAGACGGTACATCAATGAACCCGGCTGGCGTCAAGTTCATTCTCAATCCCTATGACGAGTTTGCCATCGAAGAGGGCCTGCGTCAGCGTGAAAAGCACGGCGGTACGGTCACTGCCGTTTCTGTCGGCCCCGATTCCGTCAAGGAAGTGCTTCGCACAGCTTTGGCGATGGGCGTTGACTCGGCGGTACACGTCAAGGACGATCATCGTGCCGACTCCTTCGTGGTCGCCAGCTCGATTGCCGATCTTGTGAAGGAAACGTCGCCAGACGTGGTGATCTTCGGCCGGCAGTCGATCGACTTCGACTCGTTCCAGCTTCCCTCAATGGTTGCTGAGCTTCTCGGCTGGGCAGACGTCCCGATGGTTTCAACGCTCTCCATTGACGGCTCAAACCTGACAGCGGAAAGCGACATTGAAGGGGGCAAGTACGCCGTCACATGCGCCCTGCCCTGCGTCATCAGCGCCCAGAAGGGTCTGAACGATCCACGGTATCCGAAACTCCCGGACATCATGAAGGCAAAGTCAAAGCCAATCGCGGAACGCGGTGCAACGGCTGCTTCCGCCAGAACGGCAACCATATCCATGACGCTGCCAGTAACCAAGCGCCTCAACAAGGTCCTTGGTGATTCGGATGCTGACCTGCAGGAACTCGTACGCCTCCTCCACGAAGAAGCAAAGGTGATCTGATCATGAGCATTCTCGTTTTTCTCGAACCCCACGGTGACGGTCTCAAGCGAACCTCGTATGAAGCCATTACGGCTGCTCTGTCGATAGCCGACGGAGCACCGGTAGCCGGCATCGTTTTCAACGCCTCAGCCCAGCAAATAGCTACTGCCGGCGAGTACGGACTCACACGTGTTTTGAACGTCGCGGGCGACCAATGGTCTGCCCTCCCGAATGCACAGATGTCAGCTGTGGTAGCCGAGGCGGCATCGTCGATTGGCGCAAAGGTTGTCCTTCTCGGAGCGAATTCTACCGGCAAGAATCTCGCACCACGCGTTGCGGTGCGGCTATCGGCAGGTCTGCTTGCTGACTGTGTTGAACTTCACAATTCTGCTTCATCTCTGGAAGCAACCCGTCCGGTATATGCCGGTAAGGCGCTTGTTCGCGTGAAGGCCACAACGGCAGTAACCGTTGCTACACTGCGCCCGAATCTCTTTACGGCAAAATCTACCGGGGGGGCAGCCCCATCGGTGTCCGAGTTCGCCCCTTCATCAGACGCTGCCTCGGTTCCATCAATGCGGGTGACGAATGTGATGCGCAATGAAGGTCAGCTCGACGTGTCGGAAGCGGATATCATCGTCTCCGGTGGACGTGGCCTGAAGGGGCCTGAACACTTCAATCTGATTGAGGGTCTTGCCAAGAGTCTTGGTGCAGCAGTTGGCGCTTCTCGTGCCGTTGTCGATGCCGGATGGCGTCCGCACCGTGAACAGGTCGGTCAGACTGGAAAAACCGTCAGTCCAACGATGTACGTCGCCTGCGGCATCAGTGGAGCCGTTCAGCACCTTGCCGGCATGTCCTCGAGTAAGATTATTGTCGCAATCAACAAGGACAAGGATGCTCCTATCTTTAGCGTTGCTGACTACGGTATCGTGGGCGATGTTTTTGAAGTCCTCCCACGTCTTACGCCAGCAATAGCTGCAGTTACCGGCAAGAGCTAAGGAAATGGCAATGGGCAAGGTTCAGGTCGACATACTCGGCATGTCCGTCAATCCAAATTCGCAAAGGGCCTATGCCCTACTCTTACGCGAGATTGACGGCGATCGCCGGCTGCCGATCGTTATCGGTGAGGCCGAAGCACAGGCAATCGCCAATGAGATTGAGGGCGTGCGCCCACAGCGCCCCATGACGCATGATCTTCTGAAGAATGTCATTGACGCGCTCGGCGCACAGATTCGTGAGGTCATGATCTCGGCCATCAAAGACGGCACATTCTATGCTTCGATCCTCTTTGAGTTTTCCGAGATCGAGGTTGATGCCCGGCCAAGCGATGCCATTGCACTGGCTGTTCGTTGCCAGGTGCCGATCTACGTCGATGAATCTGTGATGAATGATGAATCCATCAAGGCTAGCGACATTCAGGAGATCGAAGACAGTGAGGGCGCAGAGCCTGATGAACCATCAGACCAGCATGCGCTATCCGTTGCCCCCTCCGAGCCGATGTCGCTGCGTCAGCAACTTGAACAGGAACTCGACCAAGCCATCAAAGTCGAGGACTACGAAACAGCAGCACGAATTCGTGATGAACTTGGACGCTTAGAAAATCCGGCATAGTGGCACGATCTGCGTCGAGTTCGTATCTTTGCATCCCTTCAACAGGGGCCGGAGTAGCTCAGGTGGTTAGAGCAACGGAATCATAATCCGTGTGTCGGGGGTTCAAGTCCCTCCTCCGGTACGTCAAACAGCGAAGCACATGCTTCGCTGTTTTTTTATGTGGTCACCTTACCCACGTTCAATCAGTTTCACCAAGCACGGTCAGCGCATCCTCCTCAGCCGGAATTCTGATTCGGGTTAGGATGAAATAGTTGAGCAGCGTGCCCACAATTGCTGTGACATAGGATCCGACCAACATTGGGACGATAAAGAATTCGGTGAGTACTACAACGTAGTTGGGATGTGAGAACCATCGAAAGGGGCCGCCGCTGACGCGCTTGTTCCCCGGGACCACGATGATCCGCGTGTTCCAAGCTTCACCGAGCGTAGCAATCGTCCAGTACCGAACGATCTGAGTACCGAACAACATAACGGCCAACGGCCACCACGGATGCCATAGCTGTCCGCCGCGCAGGATGTGCTCCACTACCCAGGCTAGGAACCACGAAACGTGAAGCGCAACAATCAGCGGGTAATGCCCCGCCCCATACTCACGTCCACCTCGAGCAATGGCACGACGTGCATTACGGCGAGCCAGTGCCAACTCTGAGAGACGTTGGACGATTAGAAGAACCAGCAGGATGATTGCGGCTGGATGCATAGTCAAGCGTCCATGTTCCGCAGCAGAAGGAGCTCAGAACTGAAGCCCGGACCAAGGGCCGCCATCACCGAATATCGAGGTCGTGGCCGATTTGAGTTCATCCATTGGTGAAGGACGAAGAGCACACTGGCACTTGACATGTTTCCAAAAGACCGCAAAACGTCACGAGCTCCATCGAACGTGGCGGCTGCAAGCCCCGTGGCATCAGCATACGCTTCAAGAACCTTTGAGCCACCGGGATGGGCGATCACCTCGCGAAGCTCTTCCTGTGGAACACCCCAGCTGGTGCAGGCTTTCTCGAGAACCGCTGGAACATGTTCGCGCACAAAGGCCGGAATGTCGCGGGAGAACCGCACACTAAGACCGTTGTCGGTCACATCCCATCCCATGATATCATCCGTGCCCGGAAAGAGTGTACTGTGACTATCAACGATCGCTGGACCGGTGCCTACTGAGCCAACAAGCACGGCCGCAGCACCGTCACCAAAGATCGAACTGGCAACAATGTTCGACTTGCGCGTATCGGACTGGCGGAAGGTGACGCTGCAAATTTCTACGGCAATCATCAGCACGGGTGAGCCCCCTAACCCACGCGACAACTCCGCAGCGCGGGCCAGACCAGCTACCCCACCGGCACAACCAAGCCCGAATATCGGCAGACGCCGTGTTGACGGTGAGAGGCCTAGCCTTTGGATAAGGGCCGCATCAAGTGATGGCGTCATGATCCCCGTAGAGCTGACCACAACGATGGCCTGAACATCCGTTAAACGATCCGCAGCAGCTAAACGTGCTGCACGCTCAGAGAGCTCGAGAGCTGATTCAGCAAAGACCGAATTGGCCTCACCAAATCCATGATCCCGCTCGTACCATTCCGTTGGTCGAACAAAGTGACGAGTATGGATATGGTCGTGCTCAAAGACCCGCAATAGTCGGTCGAGATCATGGACACGTTCACCAAACACCCGCTCAACAATACCGCGCACCATCGACTGGTCCACCACATGCTGCGGAACCGCCGTCGCCACATCGAGAATACGAATGTCGCTCATGGCTGCTCCGTTGGCGGGTCCGCCTCGGGATTTGCGCAGGTATTGCGAAAGGCAAGCTGCGAAAGACGCTTGCGATGAGAGCTGCTCCAGTCAATTCGCGGACGTATGCGATCAGCCGGTAGATACCCTAATCGATACACCGCCATCAGCTCCATGTCATCAGGAACCTGCAAAAGATCCTTCAGTTCCTGCCACGCATCGGGGATTTCCATGGGCGTGGAAACAAACTGAATCCCCATTCCGAGTTCAGTGGTCATCAGCCAAATGTGCTCCACAGCCATACCAAGCGAGAGCGTGCAGTAGAATCCACTCAACTCTCCCGGACGATACTCATCCTTCGAAAGTAGTGCGGCTAGCAACAACGGACTTCCGTCGATGAGCTTTCTGTTGTCTTCACCGAGCATCTTGGCTACGCCAAGCTTTGAGAGCACATTCATGACGCTGTCAGAAAACACCTGCTTGATAAAGGGGCGAAGTGCTGCCGGCATTTGATCAATAAAGATACCGTCGCGCCGCTCGTCCATTTCCTTTTCACTGAACCGGAAGTACTTGCGATAGCGGGTAAAAAACGAGCCCCCTTCGATAAGCTGAGCCATCGTGCGGCCACCAATATCGGCGACCTTTGACCGCACAGACGGGTCATCGATGAGAATGAATCTCCATGGTTGGGAGTTAAAGTGACTCGGAGCTCTCTCCGCAGCTTTGATCAGCATGTGCTGATGTTCAAGACTGACCGGACGGGGATCAAAAGCACCGTTCGATGTCTTCCGTGATTGTATCGCCTCCCAAAGGGTCATTCACCTTGCTCGTAGAGTGAGTCCACAATATCCGCATAACGTTCGAGAACGGCCTTGCGTTTGACCTTTAGCGTTGGCGTGAGCATACCGTTATCGACGCTGAATGGCTCCGGTATGATGGCAAATCGGCGGACACGTTCGTACTTGGAAAGATCGCGCTGGAGTTTGTTGATCTCACGTTCAACTGTTGACCGCAAAGTTGGATTACCGACAAGAACTTCCCACGGTGTGGGCTGCACAGAGTTCTTTTCTGCCCATGCCTTGGCTGCTTCTTTGTCAAGAACAAGAAGCGCTGTGCAATACTCCCGAGCATCGCCGATGAGCATTACCTGGTCCACAAACGGACACTGTGCGATAAGCGCTTCGATCGGCTGTGGCGCAATGTTCTTCCCTCCGGATGACACGAGAAGATGCTTCTTGCGGTCAGTAATTCTCAGGTGACCACGATCATTGAACTCCCCGATGTCGCCCGTATGAAGCCAGCCCTCAGGGTCGATGGACTTGGCGGTCTCCTCCTCGTTGCGCCAGTAACCGCGCATGATGTTTGGACCTCGAGCGAGGATCTCACCATCATCGGCAATCTTCACCTCGACACCAGGAATCGGTTTTCCCACCGTGCCGAGAGCAATGTCCTCGAGGCGGTGAACACTGATAACTGGCGATGACTCTGTAAGACCGTACCCTTCGACGATCTTGATGCCGAAGACCTGGAAGAATCGGCCGATCTCCGGATTGAGCGCTGCCCCACCGGAAACGAAGAACCGCAAACGTCCGCCAAATCGCTCTCGAATCTTCGAGAACACCAGCTTGTCCGCCACCGCATGCTGCAACCCCACTAGAGGTCCTCCCGTGCCGTCGATCACCGCTTCGCCTACAGAATAGGCCCATCGGAAGATCTTCTGTTTGATTGGCTTGTCCTTCTCAACGGTCGAAAGAATCCGGAGACGAATTCGCTCAAAGAGACGCGGCACGGAGGTCATCATGGTTGGCCGCACCTGGCGCATGAGTTCAGCAACCGTCTCGATGGACTCGGCAATGGTCAGAGAGCCCCCTACCGAAAAGGCAAGGTAAAATCCGGCCATACGCTCAAAGATGTGGCAAAGGGGCAGGTAGGAAACCAGCGAGTCGGTATCATACAATGTAATGACCGTCTGCGATGAGAGAACGTTCGAGACAAGATTGTTATGCGTCAGCATCACACCCTTTGGATTTCCCGTCGTTCCGCTGGTATAGATAAGCGTCAGCAGGTCATTGGGTTTGATCTGCGACATTGTTGAGAGATACAGATCTCGCCGATACTCCGCGGTGGTCGAAGACTCTGCCTTGGCCATCAATGAGGACATCGTGAGTACGCGCTCATCGTCACACACAACATCGTTCATCGTGATGATATGGCGCAGCATCGGCAGGTCTTCCCAGACCTGACGCAGCTTGTTAAGCTGCATCTGATTGGAGACAATTACGCAAACAGCATCACAATCATGATAGATGTATTGTAACTGCTTGGGAGTCAGCGTTGGAAAGACCGGTACGTCAGTGATACCAAGGCCCACCATGGCAAAATCACTGATGAACCACTCGGTTCGATTTTCACTGATGATACCAACGCGATCGCTCTTGCGCACGCCCAGGTCATGAAGCGCTGCGGCAAGCAGTTCAACACGGTGGCGCAGCTGATCGTAGGTGATGGAACTCCACTCACCGTTAACGCGCTCCGTATAGGGAAACTTGTCTGTGCGTCCTGCATACCGGTCACAGATCTGCGTGAACATTTCAGGAATCGTCGTAAACATGTCTATTGCTCTCCCCAGAAGAATCTCAAGGACGGAATATGCAACTAGTCGTTGAAAGACCAGTCGATGCTTAGTCGAAAAACACGCTGAAGCTCCGGTGCGTTCGCAACAGTCATCCACTGATTACCCAAAATATTCTCGTATGACGCACGCAGGCTTGCGTTGCCCACCATCGCATGAATGAAGGCCGAAGCGCCATCAATCTGCGAAGGAGTCTGGCCCGACCCATGTCGGAATGTCCAGTACAGCGGTTCATACCGTGGCAGCGTCGAGGCCGGCATCCAGGCGGCCGCAACACCAAACCGAACACTATTTGACACGGTCGAGTACACATACGAAAGAGTACAATCGAGCAATACCATGGATTCCGCATTCGGTCTGAGACTCGAAATGCTGTGCTGAAACCTTGCCCTTGGAACGACCTCGAAACTGCCCCAATGCACCCAAAGCGTTCCGAGTGCGCCCGTAACGCGACGCTGCGAACTATTGACAAATGATAGCCGTCCGGGAGCTGATGACTCAACAAGCTCGATGGCATTGTCGACCGTCCGGTAATATGCCGTTACACCGGCTGAAACCGCTCCGGTGTCTGTCATTGCCTCCAACACCGCAAGCAAATGGCGTTCAGGTGCCACTGCGAAGAGACGCTGCTGTGGAGATGGCTCCTGATTCAGAAGGGAAATATCTGCCTTCAGCATGCCACCTGAATGTCGCATCGACAATCCCCATCCCAATCCAACATAAACCTGATTGTCGATACTATGAAGCCTCGCTGCTGCCCTCATGGTCAGTGCCGGCCGCACACGATAATCGGCATGAAGAAATGCCTCGGGCTGCGTGCCGTTGAATCCGGCAATGCTCAATGACGAGTCGACGCTACGCGACTGCATGTGGGCTCCGGCGCGAAGCCGCAGGTCACCAAGTCTCCGCTCAAGACGAACAACGAGACCCGATGTAGAAGCGTTCGTGGTGCTAACGAGTGATGTGTCACCTAGAAGAGCTGCTGACTCAATTCCGAATAGACGATGCATCGACTGCCGACTGAGATATCCTTGGGCCGTCAGCAGGAATGTTGAGTCCATATTCAGATTTCTCTGATACGTTACGGTGACATCGTTGCGTCGTGATTCATCGTTCAGCGTCCAATTGCCGGAGAATACCACCGAACGAGTTTCCTCGAACACACTGGCTGAAGCCGTTGTATCAAGTCCACCCCACACCTGCGTGTTTACCGTCGCAAGCCCATAGCGTACAAGAAGTGACTGCCGCGTATCAATAGTCCACCTCGTTTGCAGATCAAGATTCCATTGATCGAAATCGGTCCGCTGATAACGTCCGCGCGCTCCGGCTCGGCGCACATTCACTGCAACATTCAGCCCCTTTGCAATGTTCTGGGAGTACACCACATTGGCAGCGACGAGATCACCGGCACCCTGGTGATACCACATGCTCATGAAAGGGGCAGATGTATTGTAGATCACGGATTGAAGATTGAGGAACGTTAACGACGAGGTACTCGATAGTCCCACGGCATCGGTGCCGTAAAGCACTTCTGCGCGTTCGATCATCGATACCGGGATTTGTGCAAGATGTGTCTGTCCGGACCAGAGGTCTGTGTACGGACGCCCATCGATGCCAACAGTGAAATCCCGAGGCCCCGCCCCTAGAATGGACATGGCATCATACTGTCCAAAGCCACCGTTGCGAAGTGGAATAAACGGAGAGCGTCGGCGAAGCAGGTCCGCAAAGTTCTCATATTGGATCGTTCGAATACTCTGCTTTCGGATCTCGAATGCTGAAGGCGAAGAACTATCCGAAAGAGCACCAAGTGTCCTATCGGGAAAAAGCAGGGTGTCCGTTGCTGCCCGCATCACGCCAGCCGTCATGAACAGCAGGCCAAGCACCATTAAAAAGTACAGCCTCATCCGATCGACGATTCGTCGATCAAATGAGGCTGCTGACATCGTGGTTCCGAACTTCAATCGAGTCGGTCCTCAATGCTATGAAG
>VEQR01000152.1 GCA_018883125.1 Candidatus Kapaibacterium sp. | reverse complement strand
CAAGCCCCTTGGCAGCATTCGGCTCGGCATTGGTAGCCGTTGCGTTTACCTACGGTGGATATCAATCAACGATCAATTTTGGCGGTGATGCATCATCTGACGGCAAGCGGGTTTCCAGAGCCATCCTGGTGGGCGTTATCTGTGTAACAGCTGTGTACCTGGCAGCGACCTGGGCCTATGTTCACGTAATCGGCTTTGACGGTCTCGCCCGATCCCAAGCCATTGCTTCGATCGTCATGGAGCGACTCCTCGGTCCCATCGGCAACCAGATCGTAACCGGAGCACTGGTGATCTCGGTATTCGGGTACATCAATGTGGCCATGCTGTCCAATCCTAGAGTCATTATGGCAATGGCTGAAGATGGCGTGATATCCCAAAAACTCTCATCGACGTCGTCGAATCGGCGTGGTGTGAACGTGGCAACATTGTCCCTTTTTGCCGCCCTAAGCATCGTTTGCGTCATCTTCGGAGAGTCGTTTGAGCATATCCTCAATTACACGATTTTTCTTGACTGTATCGGAATGGCTACTGCTGCCGCTTCGCTCTTCCTTCTTCGCTCCAAGGCCCGTCTTGATAGGCCCGTAGTTGCATCAGCAATCTTTTTTATACTGTCATATATCTTCATTGCTACAAGTATTTACGCAAAGGACTTGAAAGCCGCTACATACGGCATCCTTCTGCTTTCGCTGACCGTTTCAGGCAAGTATTTGTATGACAAATTCTGGCATAGATCAGATCATTTGGAGAGTTAAAGTAAATGTCTCAAAATTCTGATTGTATGGGATAGTTTGATACATTCTTCGCGGTGTAAGTTGTCCACGCAGCAACAATCAAACGGGGTTTCCCCAGTAAGGAGCGTGGAAAATGGTGCGGTTTCCGATAGTTCCGTTGGTTTGTTTGGTAAGTAGTTTTTTTATCGCAATTGTTTCGGGTGAGGCATCCGTCTCTCGTCGTGATGCCGGGCAGATCGTTACGGGGAAGTGTTTTGCTTGGAAGGTTCGATCGAATCCCTCTGCACCGGGAGGCCAATCGGACACAACTGGCCAAGTTGAAACCATCATTTCCTCGCGATGCAAGAGTGAGATACCAGTCTGTAAGGTTACCATGGAGATCATTTGTGGTGGCTCGGACACGGTAGCTTCCCAGTTGGAGTGCAAGCCATGCGCCTCGCGCGAATGTGGCGGTGATACCCCCGTTTGCCGGTACGTTTCGCGAAGCTACAAGCGGGGTGATTGTGAGACGGCCGCGGTTGATGCCTGTCGAGAGCGCATGATCATGTGTGCCAATGTTGCCGATGTGATCGATTCATATCGGTCGCAGCTTGAAGCCCTTTGTCCACAGTCGTCGGATGGCGTCGACATCAACTTTCACATTCACTCCACGGCCCCGTAATCGCTGGCCATCAGATCCCAAAACGTGAAAGACCAACTTGTTCTCACTTGGCTGCTGCTCAGCGTCGTGTGTGCTCATGCCCAGCTCCTTACGGGTATCGTCAAGGAGAATGCTCGGCACCTATGGTACGTGTCGTATGTCAACGACTTCGACGTAGGATATGTCGAATGGCAGTATGGCGAGATGCGTCTGCACGATAGTGCCTCTACCATGCCAATCTTCCTTGAACTCAGCGACCAGGAATGGCGCACCGAGGGCGCGTCAAGTCGTCGCCAAGGTATTGCCGAGCCTGGGGCGGATCTCGATCTGGCACGATCCGGACGATCTCGACCGTTTCAATACAAAGCTGGATCAGCGCTGTCGTATTACCGTCTTTGGCATGCGGTGAACACCTCCTTGGAAACTCAACGTCCTCATAGCCTGCATATCGAAGGTCAACGCAGTTGGGCCGACGTGCGGTGGACCGTCACACACGGAATGATACGCGACACAATGGAAGTAGCCTTGTGGATGGTGGACGCTACCACGGGCCAGTACCTGCAGCGTTTGGACTCCGTTGGAGTGCTGGGGAGTTACGCCGATGCTATCGCTCGGCGTTATGGTACGAATCCTGACAGGGCGCTACATCGAGTTGCACTGCCAGATGAGTATGCCGGGAGGAACGTGTTCATTGAACCGATACCCTATCGGTACGGCCCTACGCCGTTCGGGCTATACTTCTTGAAACGATTCAACACCTTCAACATGAGCGCCCTATTTGAGAATGAGGCGGCGGAGGCGTTTCCGGGGCCCTTACCAAGAACAGATGACCCAGCGTATAGTTCCTACATCGATTCCGTGTATTGTCACGATCTGAGACAGTTTTATGCCGATGCCTTTGCGGATGACTCATGTGCGCCGGCTTTGCTGTGTTTGTACTCTCTGGACCCACATCATCGTAGTGCATTGAATGCGTTCCTTTCATCGATACGGTTGCGACGAGATGACCCGGATTGTCTGCTACGAGCCGCGGCAGACACGCTTTGGTGGATGTCAACACTGACCGGCTACAACGGTGGTGAACGACAATTCACGACGGCGTCATCATTTCAGCGCACACCCATGTTTTCCGTCTCAAACGTCACGACAGAAGCCTGCACGGTAACACTTCAAAACGTCTCGAGCCGGAGCTGCTCATATCGAGTACTTTCATCAACAGGAACGCAAACATTTTCCGGGCACATCGGGTCTGCCCCCTTCATCAACCAACGGCTGCCTCTGCCTGCCGGCGGAAGAGAATCAGCGAAACTGATTGTTGTGCTCGATGACGGTCGTGAGTTCCACGCTGCCCTCGAGGCCGAGGTGATGCCGGAGAACGTCGCCGCTGATTGACCCGTCAGCTGCATATCTTTCACGATGCATAGATTTCATCGACCCGTTGTGCTTGCTTTGCTCACGTTGTTCCTGCAGAGCCAATCACCCGCGCAAAAGCGTGCCTACCTTCCGGCATACATCCGAGATACGACCACGGTTGAGGGGCAGCAGTTCAGCTGGGACAAGACGGCTCAGAGCCCGAATTTTCTCATGATATGGGGCGACTCAGTCGGCACCGATCCGTCGAAGTTCACAGCCGAAGATCTGCGCTTCAATCCCAAGCAGGTGCTCGATACCATGGAGTACATCTATGCCCGGTGCGACGAAATGGGCATGATCAA
>VEQR01000151.1 GCA_018883125.1 Candidatus Kapaibacterium sp. | reverse complement strand
CCGGTTGCACTCTTGCCAAACTCAAAACGGAAGCGCTGACGGTACGTGCCTGTTGTGTCCCACACGAGGTCTACAGATTGACCAACACGAATGGACTTCACAGTCGTGCCCGGCTCGATAAGACGAACAACAGGATCGACCTTCGGGGCAACGATCGTAAAGGGCACATCGGAGATATCAAACTTCGAAGGGTCCGATACCAAGGTCATTTTGATGTATCCCGTTGTTGTAGCCGTTGCGGGTACAACAAAACCCTTCGCCAGAATGCCACGTGTGGTGCCCGCGTCTGTCACGGACTCGGCTCCGGCAATCGGCTGCCAAGGACCCTGGTTGCTGGTAGCGAATTCAAACTTGAAGACGTTGCCTTCGGCGTTATTCACATCCCACGTGATGTCTGCCTTGTCGCCGAACGTGTAGGTCTCGCCAGGTGCCTTACCCGGGCTCAGCAGATTCACTGATACCTGTGCACGATACTCGGTGTTAACCGGGTCATAGTTCGTCCAGCCAAGATCCCAGCGCGTCTTCGATGGATCGAATGCGCCACGATAGCTGACAGGTGTAAGGTATGGATCGGCCAGCGACACAAGCGCACTGCCATTGGTGAAGTTCGCTGTGGTCAGATACGATGCCACTTGCGATGTTGACGGATCGAAGGAGCCATCTTCAGGCCATGGATTTGTGATCATGGCATTGTTTGGATTTCCAGCACTGAGGATGTTGGCAAACTCCTGCTTGGCGATCCACGCCGTGGTCATACCAGCCGGTGGCGTAGCACCGGCAAGATTCAACCACGTTGTCTTAACGCCATACCAGTCGTTATTGCGAACAATGAATGTGTCTGCATTGGCTGCAGCCATCGTGGGTGCCTGGGCAATCTCGATACCACGCGGCCAACCCGTGAAGACCGAATTCACAATGCTCTCACGAGAGTTCCGGCGAATCTGAGCAGCAGCCCCAAAACGGGGATGGAACTGATTCGGACCAAAGCCCGATGTCCAGCTCGTATCCTGCATAGGACCAATCAGCGTCATGTTCGAGAAGATTGCCGACGTAAGGGGCGAATTGAACGAGGAATTCGCGTCATTGTCCGACTCAAAATGCTGTGATGTGGAAACGTCGGCTACCTGACGGAAGCGCTTACCAACACCGAACTGCACGCGGCCGCTGAAGCCGTTGTCCGTATCGAAGTCATCATCAAGAGCACCATAGGCGATGAGGTACTTCGCATTCACTGAACCGCCGAACCACTCGAAAGCATCGTCATTACTGTGCGATACCTGGATGTACTCCAGCGCCGTCAGACGTCCGACGGCGCCCATTGTCAATCCGTTCAGCTCGTTGTTCGGAGCAACGGCGATACCAGCGAACTCAATCCGGACAAACCGGAGGATTCCGCTGTTATCGTTGTCGTCCGTACCGCCGAACCAACCCTTGCCCCCTGGCGTAACATCAGCGATACCACCTTCGATAGCGGCTTGGCCACCAGGATGATTCGTGCGCGCATTACCGCAAATGACAATACCACCCCAGTCACCACGAGCGCGCTGACCAGGAGCGGCTGCGCTGGTAAAGACGATCGGTTGCTCACGTGTACCAGCTGCGATGATCTTTGACCCTCTGTTGATACAGAGAACAGAGTTTTGACCGACGGTGTCACCAATGATCACCGTACCCGGCTGGATCGTCAGTACCGCACCACCTGAGACATACACGTATCCATCGAGACCGTAGATCTTCGTGTTGCTCAGCGTCAGAGAACGAGTGATCTCGCCACGCAGCACCGAATCAGGCTTGTTGATCTTCGGTTCCGTAATCGTGAACGGATTGTCCGAGATATCAAACACGCCATTGGAATCAGCGATCAGCTCCATGCGCAGATATCCCGACGTTGTGGATACGGACGGGACGCGCCAGCCACCGCCTGTGGGAACTGACTGACCGCGTGTAGCTCCCGAGTCAAGAACATTCGACACACCCGTAAGCGTTGTCCATGGTCCACCGGGAGACGTACCAAACTTGAAGCGCCAGCGCGAGCGGAATGTGCCAGCAGTATCCCAGCGCAGCTCCTGCGTGGAACCCGGACGGAAGACCTCGCCACCATTCGGAAAGGAGATCCGGCATGAGGAAGGATTTTGTGCAATTGCCGCGATACTAAGCATCACAAAAGCAAATGCTGTAACCATGTACTTCATAAGAAGCCTGTTGGGGGATGACACAATGGACTCGTGATTTCTGTGGAGGCGTTAATGAAGGCGATAGCTCATGCCCAAGGACACGGTACGACCGCGCACGTTGGACTGGATGTTGACTCCGCCCTGCTGCCAATTCAGTGGCTGATTCAGCAGATCTCGAATTGCCAGTTTCAGCTCAAAGTTCTTGCCGACCATTTGGGTGCCGCTGAGATCGAGAACGTGACGCGGCATCTCATACACATGGACGTCGTCAAACTGGTACACCCCGCGCTGTCCGACCTTGATGATGCGTGGGCCCGTAACGTTGTACCCAAAGTTGATCGTAGAACCGAGGTCGGGGTTTGTGTAGAAGATGCTCGCATTGATCGAGTAAGGACTCTGTCCCCACATGGTCCGCGTATCCTCGGCACTGCCCTGCGTGACGGTGATATTCGAGTTGATCAATGCAGCATTCAAAGCGAAGGTGAAGGGGGCCAAGCTTGGACTGATAAATCCCAACTGCTTGCGCACTTCCAGCTCAACACCATAGTTGAGTGCAAGCCCCTTGGCGTTCTGGAAACTGTAGATCAGTTCAGACGTTGATGGCATGATCGTCTCTTCGATCGCGTTCTTGAATGTCTTGTAGAATACACTCGCACTGAGCACTTCTCCGGGATTCATGAAGTACTCCCAGCGCAGATCGAGATTACGGACCAGCGAACGGATCAGTGATGTATTGCCAGTTGTGACCGCCTGGATCTGGAAGTTGTAAAAGGAGAAGGGGGCGAACTCACGCAGCGAAGGACGTGCAACGGTCTGCGTGGCGCTGAAGCGGACGTTCATCTTGTCGTTCGGACTCACCACAACGTTGAGCGATGGAAGCACATCGGTAATGTCTACAACCGGATTCACGGGCTGATCCTGCACGTC
>VEQR01000018.1:8084-49176 GCA_018883125.1 Candidatus Kapaibacterium sp. | reverse complement strand
TGCCGCCACTGCGGGCGACCATGTACCGGTACGTGCGTGAAGCGGCATCGGCGTGCGTGCCTCCCGAGGTACCCGATACCGTGATCGTACCGTCGGATGAACCGTTGCAGCTGATGTTTGTCTTGGCCACCGTAGCCGTAACTACAGATGGCTCGTAGATGACCACCGAGCCGGCGGCCGTGGTGCAGGCAGGATTTGTTCCAGATCCACTAGCAGCAGCTACCACGGTAAGATCGTACGTCCCAGCACTAAGCCCCGTAAACAATCCCGATGTGTTGGTCTGACTGTAGCCGCCATTGGCCTTTACCGCACTGTATGAGTACGACCTTGTCGGTGCATCGGCATGAGTACCCCCCATGACCGAAAGGGTAATCGTTCCGTCGTTGGCACCGGCACAGGTGATGTTGGTCTTCGTGGCCATTGAGCCAGAGCCGACGATCGAGAAGCCGTTGATGAGTTGCTCGGCTGTCTGTGTAATGGTCAGTGGGCCCGACAAGCCGGTGAACAGCTTGGTGTTAGTAGTGTTGAATCCATTGGACGCTGTGAATGTTTCCGGGTTGGATCTGCCATTGACCGAATACCATTGGTTTGCACCGAGAGCATAGAGATAGACACTGTACGTCGAGAATGGTATTTCGCTCGTCGAAGTCAACGTTGTTGTGGCACTGTTTGTGCGAATACCCGTTGCATAAAGAATATCAAAGGCACTCGTCGAGGTTGTTCCACCGCCGGCATTGCCGCCTTGGTTCCGGAATTGAACATTTATCGAAATTGGATTTACGCCACCGGCATTCGTGGCGTTGAAGTTATAGCTCAGCCAGATGATGGGCCCATTAACTGGATGACCAACATCAACATTGACCCAACCCGATTGATTTGCGCCCACCGGACCAAGCGTTCCGGTAACATTCTTGTTGCCCGTACAGTTGTTGCACAGGCCACTGAAATTCACCGCATATGTAGCACCCGTAACAGCAGTCGGTTCGTAGATCACCGGCGTGGAGACCGCAGTGGTGCAGACGGGGTTGACACCCGATCCCGAAGAAGCGGCGATCACCGACACAGTGTACGTGCCGGCACCGAGGCCAGTGAACGCTCCCGTGGTGTTCGTCACGTCCACGCCCCCACCGGTCTTGACAAGGCGATAGCTGTAGTCGCGCGTTGTGGCATCCGTATGCGTGCCACCAGAGGTACCCGTCACCGTAAGCGTACCGTCATTGGCACCATTACAACTGATGTTCGTTTTGACCACTGTTGACGCCACCGTCGACGGTGTATAGATGACCTGCGTGGATACTGCCGTCGTACACGCAGGGTTTGCACCCGTGGCCTGCGCAACAACCGATACGGTATATGTGCCGGCCTGCAGACCCGTGAAAGAACTTGATGTTTGAGGTCCTGTGGTGCTGCCGCCACTGCGGGCGACCATGTACCGGTACGTGCGTGAAGCGGCATCGGCGTGCGTGCCTCCCGAGGTACCCGATACCGTGATCGTACCGTCGGATGAACCGTTGCAGCTGATGTTTGTCTTGGCAACAGAGGCCGTTACCGTCGATGGCTCATAGATCACCATCGTGCCGGCCGATGTTGTGCACGCCGGATTTTTACCGGAGCCGCTTGCCGCAACGATCACTGTTACATCGTATGATCCGGCGCCAAGCCCCGTAAAGGAACCCGTAGCGTTGGTCTGACTAAAACCGCCACCGACCTTCACAGCACTGTATGAGTATGATCTGGTGGTTGCATCTGCATGTGTTCCACCCGTGACCGAAATAGAGATCGTTCCGTCGTTAGCGCCGGCACAGGTGATGTTGGTCTTGAATGCGCTCGTTTCAGGTACGATCGTAAAACCATGGATCATCGAATTGTACGATGATGTATGCGTGATGGTCAGCGGTCCCGATAGTCCCCCAAACAACTTGGTATTCGAAGTCGTGAAGCCATTCGATGATGTGAACAACGAATAATTTGTGCGCCCGTTAACGGTATAAGGGTTCGTACCCTGTTCTCCGGTGGCATACAAGTACACGCTGTACCGTGCAAATGGTATTGTTCCCTTTGTCGAAATAGTAGTAGTGCCGGATTCGGAACGCACACCAGTTGCGAATAGGATGTCAAAGTCGTTGGTCGAAGTTGTGCCATTGCCAGAGTTGCCGCCATCATTCTGAACGGTGATATTCATTGCAACGGGTCCCCCGCCAGCGGCGTTGGTCATGGTGAAATTCACCGACGTGTTGTAGTAATTGCCATGGAGCGACGTTCCCATGTTAACATTCGTCCAGCCGCCCTGTCTGCCTCCCGGTGGGATTGGATCATATACGGTAATCGGCTCAAACGGACCGAGCACTCCAGTAACATTCTTCCCTTCCTCTTGACCGTAGATACCATTGAAGTTCACGGCATACCCGGCGGCTGTCACAACCGATGGCTCATAGATCACCGGAGTGGCAACCGTGGTTGTACACACGGGGTTGACACCCGAGCCCGAAGAAGCGGCGATCACCGACACCGTGTACGTACCGGCACCAAGGCCAGTGAACGCTCCCGTGGTGTTCGTCACGTCCACGCCTCCACCGGTCTTTACAACGCGGTAGCTATAATCGCGTGTTGTGGCATCCGTATTCGTGCCACCAGAGGTACCCGTCACAGTGAGCGTACCGTCGTTAGCACCATTACAACTGATGTTCGTTTTGGCCACAGTTGCCGCAACAGCAGACGGTGAATAGATGACCTGCGTCGATACAGCCGTCGAACATTCAGGGTTTGCACCCGTTGACTGCGCGATAACCGATACGGTGTATGTGCCGGCTTGCAGACCCGTGAATGAACTCGACGTTTGAGGTCCGGTGGTACTACCGCCACTGCGTGCGATTGAATACTGGTACGTGCGTGAGCCGGCATCGGCGTGCGTGCCTCCCGAGGTACCCGATACTGTGATCGTGCCGTCGGATGAACCGTTGCAGCTGATGTTTGTCTTGGCCACCGTAGCCGTAACTACAGATGGCTCGTAGATGACCACATTGGCCGTTGCCGAGCAGTTATTCGCGTCCAGCACTGTTACGGTGTAGGTCCCTGCCGAGAGGCCGGTAACAGCGGCAGTAGTCCGTGCAGGAGTGGTGTTCCACGAGTACCGGTAATCCGTCGTTCCGCCGCTCGCAGATGCCGAGGCCGTTCCGTTGTTACCGCCATTGCACGATACGTTCGTTGATGACACGATGGCAACGGTAAGTGCCGGTGGCTGAGTGATCGTTGCCGAAGTTGTGGCTGTGCAGTTGTTGTTGTCCTTAACCTTGATTGAATATGTGCCGGCAACAAGACCGGTGAATACGTTCGAGAGCTGGTAGTTTGATCCGTTGTCCTTTGAGTACTGCAGCGTACCTGTGCCACCGCTGGCCGTTACAGTGATACTACCATCATTATTCCCGAAACAGCTCACGTCGTATCCGTTGTTGCTCTTATTCGTGGACGCGGATGACAGCGTCACAACAGTCGGCTCCGATATCGTCACATTCGTCGAAGCAACACAATTGTTGGCGTCCTTGACCTTGATGCCATATGTACCGGCACTCAAACCCGTGAATACATTCGATGTTTGATAACTGGTACCATCGTCTTTCGAATACTGCAACACTCCCGTGCCTCCACTGGCCGTCACTGTGATACCACCATCGGCAGCTCCGGTGCAGCTGATGTCCGAACGCGATGTTGAACGGACGATATCGACCCGACCAACCAGAAGGTACGAGCCATCAAAGTGCGAACCTGTGACGGTATAGCCCCACTGTGTTCCGGCGGTTACATGGAAACTGCTGGTGCCGTTTGCCATCCAATCACAGCCGCCGTACTGGTTGTAGTACGTCTGGATGACATTGCCCGTATTACCCACCCACAATCGTACGGATGCATTTGACTGGAACCATGAGTGACAGCCTCTAACGGCCCAGTCGAAGGCCACAACTCCGGACTCCGGAGCCGTGATCGTATGCACAAAGGTTGCGCTAAACTGCTTGCTATCATGTCCAAGTCGCATCACTTCGCTTCCACCCGAAGTAGTGACCGTCCTTGACGTGGTTCCCGACGATGCCGTCGAGCTCCAATTTGCCGGATTCTCAAAGTAACTGCCGTAGCTCTTCTTCGCAGCCGATGCAATTGTAACGACGGTGGGCTGTGTGATGATCGCACTCGCCGTAGCAGAGCAGTTGTTCGCATCCTGAACCGTCACCGTATAGGTACCAGCGGAAAGGCCGGTAGCAGTGATTGTGGTCTGCACAGGAGTCGTGTTCCACGAGTACCGGTAGCCTGACGTACCGCCGCTGGCCGACACCGTCGCGGTTCCATCGCTGCCGCCGTTACAGGATACGTTCACCTGCGAGGCGATGCTTGCAGCAAGAACAGTGGGCTGAGTGATAACGATGCTACCAAGTGATTTCTGACAAGAATTCGCATCCTTGACGTACACCGTGTAGGTATTCGGGGCCAGCCCTTCGAACGTGTTCGATGTCTGCCATGTCGAGTTATTGATCGAGTATTGAAGCGTTCCCGTTCCACCCGATGCCGAAACCTTTATACCGCCATTGCTGGCGCCATTGCAGGAGATAGTTGCCAAACTGGAAAGGGGCTTCCAGTTCGCCGGATACCCTGTCGGGGAATATCCGGCCGCTCCGATGTAAACGGTCATGACATAGTCAGTTCCGTTGAAGGAGACCTGATCATAGACGCCGTAACGGACTCCGTTGTCGTATGCACCCTTGTTTACAGGATACCCGACAGCCGTTTGCCACGATTCCGACCCCGGTACACCGAGGTATCGACGCTGCGTGGCACTTTCAATCGATACGGCCGTTGGCTCTGTGATCGTAGCCGTAGCTGATGCCGTACAGTTCTTGCTGTCTGTCACCGTCACACTATAGGTGCCGGCAGCCAGACCCGTAGCTGTTTGCGTTGTCTGACCGTTACTCCACGAATACGTATACGGTGATGTACCGCCGGCCTGGCTCGCAGTAACCGTACCGGTGCTGGCGCCATTGCATGACACATTCGTCTGTGATGCGATACTTGCCGAAAGGACAGGTGGCTGCGTGATCGTTGCCGTTGCCGATGCCGTACATCCCTTGCTGTCGGTCACCGTGACACTGTACGTGCCCGGTGCCAGACCAGTGGCCGTCTCTGTCGTCTGGGTATTACTCCACAGATAGGTATAGGGCGAGGTGCCTCCCGTCTGGCCTGCCGTAGCTGTACCGTTACTGCCTCCGAAGCAGGATACATTTTCCTGCGAAGCGATGCTCGCCACAAGAGTAAGGGGCTGGGTAATCGTCACACTCGCTGACGTTGTACATGCAGGCGTCGAGCCCGTAGCCTGCGCGATCACCGAAACCGTGTATGTGCCGGCCTGTAGACCTGTGAATGTGCCAGCTGTTTGAGGTCCCGTGGTACTGCCGCCACTGCGGGCGATCATGTACCGGTATGTGCGCGAAGCCGCGTCGGTATGTGTTCCACCAGATGTGCCGGATACCGTGATCGTTCCATTCGAATTGCCATTACACAAAACGTTTGTCGACGAGATCGTTGACGTCACAGCCGATGGCTCATAGATCACCACCGTGCCGGCGGCCGTCGTGCAGGCAGGGTTCGTTCCCGAGCCGCTTGCCGCCGCGATCACTGTGAGGTCGTACGATCCTGCACCGAGCCCGGTAAAGGAACCTGTCGCGTTGGTCTGACTATAGCCGCCACCCGCCTTCACGGCACTGTACGTGTACGTTCTTGATGTTGCCTCGGCATGAGTACCGCCCATGACCGCGATGGAGATCGTTCCGTCGTTGGCGCCGGCGCAGGTGATGTTGGTCTTGGAAGCCATCGAACCGGAGCCGATGATCGAGAAGCCGTTGATGAGTGTGTTATTGTTCTGCGTGAACGTCAGCGGACCACTTAGCCCCGTGAACAGCTTCGTGTTCGTCGTCGTAAATCCATTTGAGCTCGTGAAGGACTCTGCATCCGTGCGGCCGTTGACGCTGAAAGTTGCTCCGGTCACGTAGAGGTAGACGCTATAGGTCGAAAATGGGATCGTGCTTGTTGAGGTAACCGTTGTTGCCGCGTCGTTCGAACGAATCGACGTTGCAAAGAGAATGTCAAAGTCATTGGTCGAGGCCGCACCATCACCGGCATTGCCGCCTTCGTTGCTGAACTTCATATTCATACTGATCGGCCCGCCACCCGAGGCATTGGTGATGGTGAAGTCGTTGCTGGCAGCAATAACTCCACCATTGACCTTCTGACCGGCCTCAATGTTATTCCAGCCCGACTGGTAGGCACCGGCTGGTCCAAGCGGTCCGGCTACGTTCTTGTTGCCTGATCTGAAGGGGGCCAAACCGGCAAAGTTCACGGCATATCCGGCTGCCGTCACAGCCGATGGCTCGTAGATCACCGGCGTTGACACTGCAGTGGTGCAGACGGGGTTGACACCCGAGCCCGAAGATGCTGCGATCGCCGATATGGTATATGTTCCGGCACCGAGGCCAGTGAACGCTCCCGTGGTGTTCGTCACGTCCACGCCTCCACCGGTCTTGACAAGGCGATAGCTGTAGTCGCGCGTCGCTGCATCCGTATGCGTGCCACCAGAGGTACCCGTCACCGTAAGCGTACCGTCATTGGCACCATTACAACTGATGTTCGTTTTGGCCACTGTTGCCGTCACGGCCAACGGTGTATAGATGACCTGCGTGGATACTGCCGTCGTACATGCAGGGCTTGCACCCGTTGACTGCGCGATAACCGATACGGTATATGTGCCGGCCTGCAGACCCGTGAATGAACCCGATGTTTGAGGTCCGGTGGTGCTGCCGCCACTGCGGGCGATTGTGTACTGGTACGTCCGTGAAGCGGCCTCGGCGTGCGTGCCTCCCGAGGTACCCGATACCGTGATCGTACCATTCGATGAACCGTTGCAGCTGATATTCGTCTTGGCAACCGTAGCCGTCAACGCCGATGGCTCATAGATCACCATCGTGCCGGCCGACGTGGTGCATGCCGGGTTGGTTCCGGATCCGCTTGCGGCCATGATCACCGAAACATCATACGATCCGGCGCCTAGACCCGTAAATGAACCCGTCGCATTGGTTTGGCTGTAGCCGCCACCGACCTTCACAGCACTGTATGAGTACGATCTGGTGGTTGCATCTGCATGTGTTCCACCCGTGACCGATACAGAGATTGTTCCATCGCTGGCACCGGCACACGTGATATTCGTCTTGGTGGCCAACGATCCGGATCCGATGATCGAGAAACCGTTGATCATCGTGTTGTCACGTTGAGTAATGGTTAGCGGACCTGACAATCCTGTAAACAACTTGGTATTCGTCGTCGTAAAACCGTTGGCTTCGATAATTGATTCCGGATTTGATCGCCCATTGACAGTGTAATAGGTTGCTGCACTCGGGGCGTAGAGATATACACTGTATGTCGCAAATGGGATAGGGCTGGTTGACGTGACGGTGGTCGTTCTGCCATTTGAACGGATACCTGTCGCGTACAGGATGTCAAAGGCACTCGTGGATGTTGTTCCACCACCGGCATTTCCGCCCTGATTCATGAACTGAACGTTCATCGAAATCGGAGCAATACCAGCCGCATTCGTCGCATTGAAATTGTAGCTCAAGCCCGGCGTAGCATAATTCACCGGTTGGCCGACATCGACATTGACCCATCCCGATTGCTCTGCCCCTACTGGCCCGAGTGTGCCAGTGACGTTCTTGTTGCCCGAACAGTCCCGGCAGAGGCCGCTGAAGTTTACGGCATATCCGGCGGCGGACAGAGCAGTCGGTTCGAATATTGCAACGGTTGATACTGACGTCGTGCAGGCCGGGGCAACATCGGTAACCGCCGCGGCGATAACCGACACGGTATACGTTCCGGCACCGAGACCAGTGAACGATCCGTCGGATGTCGTCTGACTGTATCCTCCACCTGTTCGGACCGCTTGGTACGTAAATGTGCGTGGACCCGAAGAAACATGCGTACCACCCGAGGCACCGGAGACCGTGATGCTTCCGTCAACAGACCCGTTGCACGAGATATTTGTTTTGGTAACGGTCGCAGTGATCGCCGTCGGCTCGAGAATTGTGACCGACGTTGAAGCTCGGCATCCACCTATGTTGCCATTAACGTCTGTCACCACAATCGTGTAGGTACCCGCGCTCAGACCAGTTAGGTCCTCGGTCGTCGAATACGTTTCCGTGGACCCATTCTTAGTCCATGAGTATGTGTACGGCGCCGTGCCACCACTTGCGGTGATATTGATCTCACCCGTGGACGTACCATTACAGGCAATGTTCTGCGAGCTTGAAACCACGACGCTTACCGGCGCCGACGGCTCGGTGACCACGATGGTCTTCGAGTCGGTACATCCACCGGCAATACCATTGTTATCATTCACCGTGACGGAATACGTTCCGGCGGTAAGGCCGCTGAGGTCTTTGCTCGTAGATGTAAACCCGCCACCAGTTTTCGACCAGTTGTAGCTATATGGTGGTGTGCCACCGCCGACGCTAATGCCGATCGTCCCCGTGGAGCCACCATTACAAACAACGTTTGTCTGCCCGGCGACGTTAATACTCACCGGCAGTTCCGGTTGTGTGATGACGATGGTTGTCGTGGCTGTGCATCCTCCGGCAATACCATTCTTGTCGTTGACAACAATTGTATAGGTGCCGGAGGTCAGTCCCGTCAGATCTTCGGTTGTGGCATACGTACCATCAGCCCCCTGCTTGGTCCAGGTGTATGAGTAAGGTACAGTACCCCCACTGACGGTGATATCCGCTGCGCCGGTTGCACCATTGTTGCATGCAACGTGCGTCAGTGATGGACTAGCAATCGCAACTGCAGCCGATGGCTGCGCTATGGTCACTGTTGCCAGCGACGAACAGTTCTGGGCATCGGTAACGGTAATACTGTACGTGCCGGCCACGAGGCCAGTGATTGACTGCGTCGTTTGACCGCTGCTCCAGAGATAGGTATACGGTGAGGTTCCTCCAGTCCGATTAACCGTGGCCGCACCGTCATTGCCGCCGAAGCACAGTACATCCGTCTTCGAATCGATGCTTGCCACAAGGGCTGGCGGCTGCGTGATGACCACACTGGCCGTTGCCGAGCAGTTATTCGCGTCCAGCACTGTTACGGTGTAGGTCCCTGCCGAGAGGCCGGTAACAGCGGCAGTAGTCCGTGCAGGAGTGGTGTTCCACGAGTACCGGTAATCCGTCGTTCCGCCGCTCGCAGATGCCGAGGCCGTTCCGTTGTTACCGCCATTGCACGATACGTTCGTTGATGACACGATGGCAACGGTAAGTGCCGGTGGCTGAGTGATCGTTGCCGAAGTTGTGGCTGTGCAGTTGTTGTTGTCCTTAACCTTGATTGAATATGTGCCGGCAACAAGACCGGTGAATACGTTCGAGAGCTGGTAGTTTGATCCGTTGTCCTTTGAGTACTGCAGCGTACCTGTGCCACCGCTGGCCGTTACAGTGATACTACCATCATTATTCCCGAAACAGCTCACGTCGTATCCGTTGTTGCTCTTATTCGTGGACGCGGATGACAGCGTCACAACAGTCGGCTCCGATATCGTCACATTCGTCGAAGCAACACAATTGTTGGCGTCCTTGACCTTGATGCCATATGTACCGGCACTCAAACCCGTGAATACATTCGATGTTTGATAACTGGTACCATCGTCTTTCGAATACTGCAACACTCCCGTGCCTCCACTGGCCGTCACTGTGATACCACCATCGGCAGCTCCGGTGCAGCTGATGTCCGAACGCGATGTTGAACGGACGATATCGACCCGACCAACCAGAAGGTACGAGCCATCAAAGTGCGAACCTGTGACGGTATAGCCCCACTGTGTTCCGGCGGTTACATGGAAACTGCTGGTGCCGTTTGCCATCCAATCACAGCCGCCGTACTGGTTGTAGTACGTCTGGATGACATTGCCCGTATTACCCACCCACAATCGTACGGATGCATTTGACTGGAACCATGAGTGACAGCCTCTAACGGCCCAGTCGAAGGCCACAACTCCGGACTCCGGAGCCGTGATCGTATGCACAAAGGTTGCGCTAAACTGCTTGCTATCATGTCCAAGTCGCATCACTTCGCTTCCACCCGAAGTAGTGACCGTCCTTGACGTGGTTCCCGACGATGCCGTCGAGCTCCAATTTGCCGGATTCTCAAAGTAACTGCCGTAGCTCTTCTTCGCAGCCGATGCAATTGTAACGACGGTGGGCTGTGTGATGATCGCACTCGCCGTAGCAGAGCAGTTGTTCGCATCCTGAACCGTCACCGTATAGGTACCAGCGGAAAGGCCGGTAGCAGTGATTGTGGTCTGCACAGGAGTCGTGTTCCACGAGTACCGGTAGCCTGACGTACCGCCGCTGGCCGACACCGTCGCGGTTCCATCGCTGCCGCCGTTACAGGATACGTTCACCTGCGAGGCGATGCTTGCAGCAAGAACAGTGGGCTGAGTGATAACGATGCTACCAAGTGATTTCTGACAAGAATTCGCATCCTTGACGTACACCGTGTAGGTATTCGGGGCCAGCCCTTCGAACGTGTTCGATGTCTGCCATGTCGAGTTATTGATCGAGTATTGAAGCGTTCCCGTTCCACCCGATGCCGAAACCTTTATACCGCCATTGCTGGCGCCATTGCAGGAGATAGTTGCCAAACTGGAAAGGGGCTTCCAGTTCGCCGGATACCCTGTCGGGGAATATCCGGCCGCTCCGATGTAAACGGTCATGACATAGTCAGTTCCGTTGAAGGAGACCTGATCATAGACGCCGTAACGGACTCCGTTGTCGTATGCACCCTTGTTTACAGGATACCCGACAGCCGTTTGCCACGATTCCGACCCCGGTACACCGAGGTATCGACGCTGCGTGGCACTTTCAATCGATACGGCCGTTGGCTCTGTGATCGTAGCCGTAGCTGATGCCGTACAGTTCTTGCTGTCTGTCACCGTCACACTATAGGTGCCGGCAGCCAGACCCGTAGCTGTTTGCGTTGTCTGACCGTTACTCCACGAATACGTATACGGTGATGTACCGCCGGCCTGGCTCGCAGTAACCGTACCGGTGCTGGCGCCATTGCATGACACATTCGTCTGTGATGCGATACTTGCCGAAAGGACAGGTGGCTGCGTGATCGTTGCCGTTGCCGATGCCGTACATCCCTTGCTGTCGGTCACCGTGACACTGTACGTGCCCGGTGCCAGACCAGTGGCCGTCTCTGTCGTCTGGGTATTACTCCACAGATAGGTATAGGGCGAGGTGCCTCCCGTCTGGCCTGCCGTAGCTGTACCGTTACTGCCTCCGAAGCAGGATACATTTTCCTGCGAAGCGATGCTCGCCACAAGAGTAAGGGGCTGGGTAATCGTCACACTCGCTGACGTTGTACATGCAGGCGTCGAGCCCGTAGCCTGCGCGATCACCGAAACCGTGTATGTGCCGGCCTGTAGACCTGTGAATGTGCCAGCTGTTTGAGGTCCCGTGGTACTGCCGCCACTGCGGGCGATCATGTACCGGTATGTGCGCGAAGCCGCGTCGGTATGTGTTCCACCAGATGTGCCGGATACCGTGATCGTTCCATTCGAATTGCCATTACACAAAACGTTTGTCGACGAGATCGTTGACGTCACAGCCGATGGCTCATAGATCACCACCGTGCCGGCGGCCGTCGTGCAGGCAGGGTTCGTTCCCGAGCCGCTTGCCGCCGCGATCACTGTGAGGTCGTACGATCCTGCACCGAGCCCGGTAAAGGAACCTGTCGCGTTGGTCTGACTATAGCCGCCACCCGCCTTCACGGCACTGTACGTGTACGTTCTTGATGTTGCCTCGGCATGAGTACCGCCCATGACCGCGATGGAGATCGTTCCGTCGTTGGCGCCGGCGCAGGTGATGTTGGTCTTGGAAGCCATCGAACCGGAGCCGATGATCGAGAAGCCGTTGATGAGTGTGTTATTGTTCTGCGTGAACGTCAGCGGACCACTTAGCCCCGTGAACAGCTTCGTGTTCGTCGTCGTAAATCCATTTGAGCTCGTGAAGGACTCTGCATCCGTGCGGCCGTTGACGCTGAAAGTTGCTCCGGTCACGTAGAGGTAGACGCTATAGGTCGAAAATGGGATCGTGCTTGTTGAGGTAACCGTTGTTGCCGCGTCGTTCGAACGAATCGACGTTGCAAAGAGAATGTCAAAGTCATTGGTCGAGGCCGCACCATCACCGGCATTGCCGCCTTCGTTGCTGAACTTCATATTCATACTGATCGGCCCGCCACCCGAGGCATTGGTGATGGTGAAGTCGTTGCTGGCAGCAATAACTCCACCATTGACCTTCTGACCGGCCTCAATGTTATTCCAGCCCGACTGGTAGGCACCGGCTGGTCCAAGCGGTCCGGCTACGTTCTTGTTGCCTGATCTGAAGGGGGCCAAACCGGCAAAGTTCACGGCATATCCGGCTGCCGTCACAGCCGATGGCTCGTAGATCACCGGCGTTGACACTGCAGTGGTGCAGACGGGGTTGACACCCGAGCCCGAAGATGCTGCGATCGCCGATATGGTATATGTTCCGGCACCGAGGCCAGTGAACGCTCCCGTGGTGTTCGTCACGTCCACGCCTCCACCGGTCTTGACAAGGCGATAGCTGTAGTCGCGCGTCGCTGCATCCGTATGCGTGCCACCAGAGGTACCCGTCACCGTAAGCGTACCGTCATTGGCACCATTACAACTGATGTTCGTTTTGGCCACTGTTGCCGTCACGGCCAACGGTGTATAGATGACCTGCGTGGATACTGCCGTCGTACATGCAGGGCTTGCACCCGTTGACTGCGCGATAACCGATACGGTATATGTGCCGGCCTGCAGACCCGTGAATGAACTCGACGTTTGTGGTCCGGTGGTGCTGCCGCCACTGCGGGCGACCATGTACTGGTACGTGCGTGAGCCGGCATCGGCATGCGTACCTCCCGAGGTACCAGATACCGTGATCGTACCGTCGGATGAACCGTTGCAGCTGATGTTCGTCTTGGCCACCGTGGCCGTAACTGCCGATGGCTCGTAGATCACCATCGTGCCGGCCGACGTGGTGCATGCAGGGTTGGTTCCGGATCCGCTTGCCGCAACGATCACCGAAACATCATACGATCCGGCGCCTAGCCCCGTAAATGAACCCGTCGTGTTGGTTTGGCTGTAGCCGCCACCGACCTTCACAGCGCTATATGAGTACGACCTTGTGGTTGCGTCGGCATGTGTTCCGCCTGTGGCCGAAACGGTGATCGTACCATCCGAAGCGCCGGCGCAGGCAATGTTCCGCTTGGTAACAGTTGCTGAGACAGTGCTCGGATTATTGAGCCTCGCATCTCCAAGTGTGACATACCGTAACGAGAACTTATTGATGTACTGATCGTCAACACCAAACCACTCGTGACCGGTAGCGTTATACTTCCTTCGAGCTTGAGCCTGGAAGCCAAAGGTGAACCCATCTCCTGGGCTCGAATTACCATTGGTCAATGGAATACGAAACTGCCGATAACTGTTCGTTGTGGTAGGCTCATCGAATGAGGCTACCCACCAATACTTGGTGTTGGCAGCGAGATTCACATCGCTGGTAGCATTGAAAACATAATAGCCATCGCCGTCTGCAACTGCACTTGACAGAGTAGCAATGGCATCGCCCGGTACGTTGCCTGCATTATCGAAGATCTTCACGACAAGTCCGTTCGGACTTTCACTATACTGCGACTTGAATCGGACGTGCTTCAACACGACAGATGCGCTTCCCGTTGTAAACGAGTTGGCAACCCAATCATCAATGTTCTCGAAAAAGAGCGCTCCTTCACTTATCCGCAGAGGACCCGAATCTCCAATGTGGACGGCGGTGGTGTTTGTCACATCCACATCAACGAGCATTTGGACACTTGTCGTACAAGCCGGAACCGAAGAACCAATGGCCGCTGCGATCACCGATACCGTGTATGTACCGGCAGAGAGACCAGTAAATGCTCCGGTCGTATTCGTCATGTCCACACTTCCGCCGGACCTGACCACGCGATAGCTGTAGGTGCGCGTAGCAGCATCTGTGTGAGTGCCGCCAGCTGCCCCAGTCACCGTGATCGTTGCGTCGGCGGCCCCGTTGCAGGAGACATTTGTCTTAGCGAGCGTGGCGGTGATCAGTGACGGGTTCAGGATCACTGCCGAGGAGCTGCGGAAGTTGCCGGAGTTCGAAGTCACGGTCACCGAATAGGTGCCGGCTGCGAGACCCGAGGCCGTAGCCGTCGCTTGTGCAGGAGTTGAATTCCACGAGTATGACGCGGCACCATCGCCACTCGCAAACGTTGGTGTGGCTGTGACCGACCCATTGTTAGCGTAGTTGCAGCCGATGTTGGTCTTGCTCAGCGCCAGCGTGAACGAGCGAACCGTACAGTTGTTACCGCTTGGTGTGTACCCGTTTTCCGTGGCCGCATTCGTCGCGGCAGAACGCCAGCCCTTGCTGCCGTCATCGTACAGAACAGAACCGGTAAATGCAGTTAGGATATCATCTTCAGACAGGCTGCCCCACCATGAGCACGTGGCCGTTGGCGTCAAACCGGAGCGCTGGTTGATGATGTTCTTTCCGGTATTCTGGGAATGCACAGAGTTGTTTGTGTAATCCTGCGTCGTCCCGCCCGTAGTTGCGCTACCAATGAAGATACCGGCAAACGTTCCGGTGGCACTCGACATCCCCGAACCGGTGATCAGATTGTTGGTTACCGTCACGCTGCCATTACCCACGGATGCGCCATTCTTCCAGGCCACACCGTTCTCACGGGCATTGGTGATCGTATTGTTCGTTACGATCATCTCCCGGGCATAGTTGCCCGTGACGGCTACACCATCGATACCGGCATCGGTAATGTTGTTGTTGTCGACAACAACCTTCGATAACGCCGAGAGACCGCTCATTTGCAGCGAGCCTTGCACCGTGCTGCGTTCAACACGCACGTTGCGGATACCGTTACCGGCTGCAAACGTGAGCGCTCGCATGTAGTCATTCGAGCTCGGACGATCCACCTTGCTCTGCCAGATGCTGAGATCTCCGGCGCGGACCGCGTGCACGACGCCATTGGCGGGGGACGTCAGACCCGGTGTTGCACCTGATGTGACAAACCAGCAGTTGCGGATCTTGGTAAACAGCGATGCATTTGTCTGAAGCAATGTCAGACTGGTTGATGACAACGACGATGGCCTCGTGATCTTGAAGCCGTTCAGCTCCGCCTGATCTGCTGCCGAGGTGATGGTGACTACACCGTTGACGGTAACAAACGAGGTGCGGGTGCGTCCGTCTGAAGTTGTGTCCAGATTGACCGGCGTCTTGCCGGCCGGGTCCGTGTAACACAGCAGCGTCAGTCGCTTGGTTATCGACAGGTTCTCATCGTATGTATCGGCCAAAACACGCACAACCGCGCCGATGGCCGACGCGTTGATGGCTTCGGTGATCGTGAAGTAGCTCGTACCGGCACCCTCGGTTGTTGAGGATTTAACCGGACCGTTTGTTGCGCATGACTGTGAGGCGTTGGGCTCGAATCCGATATCCGTACCGTTGACGTCAGCCCCCTCAAAGTTGTATGGCAGTGCCGTAATCGAACCCGACAGGGCGCTGCGCACTGCTGACGGAGCTGCGTTGGCACCATAGTTATTACATGTTGCACTCAGGGGGCCCGATGTTCCGATGTTCTTAACGGCGTGTGTGCCCGACTGGACCAGGAACTTGTTGTAGCGGACCGAGATGGCGGAGGTCACGGGATCGTTTACCACAACACCGTTATAATCACCGTCAAAAACATTGTTCTGAATCTGGGCCGAGGTCAGGCCGGCATGTCCGGTGAAGATGACGGCACCGCGATTGGATCGTCCAGCAGTGGCATCGGAGTTATTCGCCGCAAACTCGTTACTGCGCACCGTTATCGTTGCAAGGTTTCCTGCCGTGATGGACAGGGCACTCTGGGTAAACTCCCGAAATCGATTTTCACTTACGTTAACGATGCTCAGGCCGCTGGCCGTTACTGCGTTGGTACTGGTGAAGGCACCATCTGCGCCATCGAATTCGCAATCAGAAATGTACAGCTCGTTCCATCCGCCAAGGGCTGTGGCATTAATGCCCCCTGCCTGATCGAAATGGGTATTCGTGATCGTTACAACAGCACCTTGGCATGGGGCCTCAGAAGCTACCGGAACTGTGCCACCGGCCCAACGGACACCTTCGATGGTGACCGCTTGGTTTGTGCCGTTGATCGTAATTGTTCCAAGCGTGGTGACCGCGTCATTGGACCATGTGGCATTGCCGGCATTGCCTCCGGCAATGTGCACGCTCACACTGATCGTCGTACCATCAAAGTCGCCATCACCAAGGTCGATCAGGTCTCCATTCAGGAGTGAAGCCGTCGGGATGTCAGCGATTTGTCTGTACGGATTGGCCAGCGTACCTGCGCCAGTGGTCGCACCGTTCTTTCGGACGTACCACGTTGTTTGAGCTGAAAGCGAAAGAGCCGTGCAGAGAATTCCGCACAGCAGAAGAAGCATGCGTAGAAATAGCATGAAACAATCCCCAAAATGACAACTTCGTGACGTAGGACCCCAGAACCCCTGCCCCGTGCCCAAGCGGCGAAGTTAGCATTCTCAATTCAGTGTACAGCTTTAAGGATTTCTCTGTGTAAAACTTGGTAGTAGAGGCTCCAGATTCCGAGGCACGGAGCCACTAACCACCGTCCGATGTGCATAACTACTGTGCAATATTTCCGTCCATACTCATGGTGACCTGACCGCCGGATTCCCGAAGTCTTAATCAACGATGCTGCCAGCACATCCCTTTGATGCATCCGGTTCGAATCCGATCGAATCACCGTTCGTATCTGTTGCGTCAAGGTTGGTTGGAGAGATCGTTACTGCTCCGCTGACGAGTTTCCGGACGGAAGCGGAGATCACTTTGGCGTCAAGGGCCTTGTCCTTGTCCTTCGTCGCTACGTTGAAGGCATTGCATGTTGCATCAAGCGTCGATGCAGCCAGGTTCTTCAGGGCTACCGAGCCGGCGGGAGTCTGACGGAAGCTGTTACGCTGCACAACAACGGTCTTGCCGGCAATGGCTCCCGAGACCACGACCGATGTGGCATTTGAAGCAAAGACCGAGTTTTCGATCGTCAGCTCCTGCTCGATCTTGGTCGCATCAACACGAACGGCCGCCATGTCGGCAGCTGGTGAAGCATTACAGTTCACGTACTCATTGAAACTCAAACGAAGGATCTGCCCGCCCCCTGATACATCGACGGCAGAAGAGCCGTAATTGCGGAAGATGTTTTCCCGAATGACCGTGATGCCCACGTCACCGCCCTTGATGGCCAGCGGAGCAAGGGGCGCTCCGGGCTTTGCTCCCTCGGGCCGACCCTCAAACTGGCTGGCTGTGAGAAACAGCTCGGCCCACGAGGAGCCTGTGGTGGTGATGGGCTTGGAGGCATTGAACTTGCAGTTGTAGATCGTAAGGTTGGCGTTTTCGCACCGTCCGGCAAGAGGAACGATCTGCCCGAACTGCAGCCCCACAAGAGTCAGGACTGTGCCTGCCGCCTTTTCGTCCAGCGTCAGGGTGGATGTGATGATCGTTGGTGTGTCCCAGAGCGACAGCGCATTGTTGGCGTTCGCACCCTGGATCACGACCCCCTTCGAGATCGGACCACCGGCAAACGAGCCCGGACCGATGTCGATGATATCGCCCGAACTGGCAGCAGCCAGTGCCGCAGCGAGAGTCTTCTTGGCTGACCCTTCAGAACTGCCATTGGAGGCATCGTTTCCGGCGGTGCGGACGAAGATGGTGTTCTGTGCCAGCATGGCGGTTGTTGCAATAACGGCAACGCTGAACAATACAATGATGCGTGACATTGGCATGGCCAGTTAACATGATGAAACGGTTGCGGTCATCGTCAAAGAAAACACCCGCAGACGATTTCCATCTGCGGGTGTTGCGTTTTCCTTCATCAGAAAGGGGGCGTATTAGCACCCCCAGGGGTCAGGTATTAGTGACGGACAATGAACGTCTTGGACAGATCCAGGTTGTTCGCACCAATCACCCGAATGGCGTATGTACCGTTTGCAAACTTGCTCACGTCTACGTTGATCGGATAGATGCTGTTGCCATCGCTGTGTTCGTCGAGTGCCTGATACACCACGCGGCCCAGAGCGTCAACAACGTCAACCCGAATGCGGCCTGCTTCGCGCACCACAACACCGACATTCAGATCAGATTCGGCCGGATTTGGATAGACCGTGATCTCATCGGTGACGTCAACGTCGCCGGCGATAACATTATCCGATGGATCCGACTTTTCGAGACCGTTGTCCACCGTGTTGCCGGACATGAACTTGTTGCGCAGGTAGCAGTACACGGCGTTACGAGTTGTCTGCGATGCCGTGTTGTAGATAAGAATCTCGCCCACCGCGGCACGCGAATCGTTTGTTCCGTTTCCGAAGAACATCGAGGCACCAGCCTGATTATTGAAGTCCGCCGTTGCCGTTGTACCTGCCGTTGTTCCCGTACCGAAGCGCAGGCTTCCGTTTCGTGCACCAACGGAGATGTTGGAGGCCGCAAGGTACGTGGCCGGCGCCTGCAGCGTGGTCACATCAAAGTCCGCCGAACCAACCTTGACCTCAGTACCTCCACCCTTCACGGTCATTTGTCCCGAGTTACCATCAACGGCCATACCGACGCGCTTGTCTGCAGAGCTACCGTCGAAGTAGATCTGGGCGATATAGACCGAGTTCTGTGCAAGACCTTCGAAGTCCCGCGTCACCGTTCTCTGCACACCTCCTGCAAGGTCATAGATGCTCAGACGTACGGATTCGGTTGTTGTCGAGGACGTACCGACCATAACGATGGACACACCCGTCTTGTCATCACCATGCTTGTAGACCACCTGCAAGGCGTTCTCGGCGATGTCGGCATTGTGCGTACGGAACGCAACGAATACGGACTTGGCCGATCCCGACACGATCGAATTTGTGACCGTTGCACTCAGGAAGTCACCATTCGGACTGGCTGCACCGTCAAACTCCATACATGCGCGGCCACCCATATTCTGCGTGCTCGCAGCACTTCTCCAGGTTGGACGGCCCGCGGTTGAGACTGGCCTGATCTGCAGGGTACCAACCATCGGGTGCACCTGCTGAACGCCTGTGCCCGTTACGGAGATACTTGCATCTTCGGCCTTCCAGCCGACCTCAAGATTCGTCCATGGAAGTGGACCCTGTGTACCGAACGTCACGCGTCCGGTTCCACCTGTTGCGTTGTCGGCAAGGTCATCAACCAACTGTGCAACGTCATTGCGCACGCCAAGACTGCGGTCCGTGTTCTGGATTCCGAACAGACGCACAGGAGCTGTACCGGCAATACCGTCGTCGTCATAGCGGTAGATGATGTTGAGAGCATCGACGTTGCCTGATCCGACCACGTCGAAGTACTTGCCGTCGATCGTTCCGACCTTGCCTACCGTCAGGTCAAGATTTGCAACGGTCTTGGCACCCGTTCCGGAGAACTCCATCATCTTCACACCACTGTTGATGCTCAATTGCGCCGCCGGAGCAAAGTCGCAGTCTCCTTGGATGTCAGAAGAACCAACACCACGCAATGTGAGCGCCTTGCTGATCAGAAGCTTTGACGTACCCAGATTATATGTACCTCCCGAACCGCCGAGCAGCGTAACCGCACCACCGGTTGTTACGGCATCGATCGCCACTTGGATTGTTCCACTGTTGTTCACATACAGAGCAGATGGAGTAAATCCTGTAAAGGTAACGGCCGAGGTGCCGAGCACGAATGACTTGCTTCCGGCGAAGGTTGGCGTGAGCGTGCTTGCCGTGATGCTGCTGTAGGTAGGCGCGCTGTACGTGTAGGTCACACGACGGAACGTCAGCGGCTTGGTGATGACCGGCCCATAATCTGATTCGTCGTACGGGCTGAAGCCAGCGCCCGACTCGTTCTGCATGACATAGATCTCGTCCGCGTTTGCGGCGATATCGATTGCCTTGGTGATCGAGTACAGCGGACGTTGCGTCGTACCGGTACCGGTGGTCTTGCTGCCGTTGACGTTGTCGACGTACAGGCTGACCGTGGAATACACATTGACGGACGTTGACTTGGCACCATCAGACGATGCGCAGCCATTGCCATCATTCACCGTGACCCCGTACGAGCCGGTATGCACATCTGGAGTCACACCCGTGATCTCATACGTGATCGTGTACTCACCGTTGGTGGCGCCAACCGATGAGACAAACGTCGGCACGGCAGGATTGGAACCCGACCACGTGATCGTGTAGTGCGGTTCCACCGTAGACGGCGATGCATGAGTCTTCGGTGTACCGCCCTGCACCTTCAGTGTGAAGGTGACTGTACCACCAAGCTTGACGTATGGTGCCGTTGTATCGGCGTTGTCGGTGATGGTGTACGTGACTGCCGTCGGAGCTGTGAGCACGCGCTGACCGATCAGCGTTGTGCATGCCGGTGAGAATCCGGTAGCAAGCGTCGAGATATACAGATCGTACGTGCCTGCAGCGAGTCCGGTGAACGACGCCGACGTTTGAGGTCCGACGGTCGTGCCACCAGGCCCGAGCTTCGTGATCGAATAGCGGTAATCTCGCGAACCGGCCTCAGAATGTATGCCACCCGTGGCTCCGATCAGGTTGATCGTCGCGTCAAGTGTGGAAGCGCATGTCTGATTCGTCGTCGTGATAGTGCCGCTTGATGCAACTACCGTTGGCTCAAGAATAACCTGCGTGGAGACAAGGATGTCGGAACACGCCGGGGTGACGCCTGCGCCCTCGGATGCTGCGTTGACCAGAACAAGATACGTGCCGGCTGAAAGACCCGTGAACGAGCCGGTTGCGTTGGTCTGGTTGAACGCACCGCTGTTGATGCGGTACGAGTACTGGCGCGTTGGTGCATCAAGGTGTGTGCCACCCGATGTACCGGACACCGTGATCGTTCCATCCGGTGAGCCATTGCAGCTGATGTTCATCTTGGCCACCGTTGCACCGATTGCGCGCGGTTCAAAGATGACCACCTGCGGATTGACAACTGTTGTACAGGAAGGCGTCGACCCGGTTGCCTGCGCAACCACCGACACGGAATAGCTGCCGGCTTGCAGACCCGTGAATGTTCCCGATGTCTGTGGTCCAGTCGTGGCGCCACCCGAGCGTGCGATCATATACTGATAGGTACGAGATCCAGCGTCGGCATGGATGCCACCTGCTGTGCTCGATACCGTGATGGTACCGTTGATCGAACCATTGCACGTGATATTGGTCTTGGCAACCGATGCCGTCACCGTTGTTGGTTCGTTGATCACCTGGGATGCCACAGCAGTGGTACAGACAGGTGTGACACCTGATCCCTCCTCTGCCGAGATCACCGAAAGGTTGTACGTACCGGCTGACAGACCCGTGAACGATCCCGTCGCATTCGTCTGATCATAACCGCCCGTGCTCCTGACTGCGCGATACGTGTATGAACGAGTGGTTGCATCGGTATGCGTGCCACCAGAGATGGTGTTGAATGTGATGCTACCGTCGGTCTCGCCAGCACACGTGATGTTCTGCTTCGTCGAAACACCACTGATGTCGGTAGAAGTCACCACAGATGGTTCGTAGATGACTTGAGAAGAGACAACTGTCGTACAAGCAGGCGTTACGCCTGCACCTTCAGCGGCGGCGATCACCGACACTGTGTAGGTACCGGCTGAGAGTCCCGTGAACAAACCAGTTGCATTCGTCTGATCGTATCCGACACCCGAGCTTTGAGCACGATACGTATAGTTCCGCGAACCGGCATCGTCATGAATACCTCCGGCGGCGTTGCTCGCCGTTATCGTACCATCGGTGTTACCGTTGCAGGAGATGTTCGTCTTAGCAACTGACGCCGTGACCGCAGATGGCAGCAGGATAACCTGCGACGAAACAGTGGTCTCAGAAGCAGGTGTTACCCCGCCCCCTTCAGCTGACGTGAGTACAGAGATCGAGTACGTACCTGCACCCAGACCGGTGAATGACCCTGTTGCATTTGTGACGTCGTAGCCGCCGCCGTTGCGAGCAGCGCGGTACGTGTATGAGCGTGTTGTGGCGTCAGCATGCGTTCCGCCGGCTGCACCGCTGGCCGTGATCGTGCCAGTAGAGCTGCCATTGCAGACGATGTTCGTCTTGACCGACGTGCCCGTGACTGCGCTTGGTAGCAGGATCGTCTGCGTGGAGATCATGCTTGAGCACTCTGGTGTGTTACCAACGGCATCAGCAATGAGGGTGACCTCATAGGTACCGGCAGCCAGACCTGTAAACTGATTCGACGTTTGCGGACCTGTCACAACCGAACTTCCAACGTTCATGATGCTGTAGCGATACGAACGCGCAAGCACCGTGGCCGTAGTTCCACCAGCCGGACTGGATACCATGATCGAACCATTGGAACCGTCATTACGCTGAACGTTTACCTTGGTTACCGTTGCACTCAGAGTTGTTGGACCTTCGACCACCACACCCGTGTATTGACGTTCGCATGTTGGGCTGACATCCTTAGCACGGATCGTAACCGTATAGGTTCCGGCGGCAAGACCAGTGAACGAAAGGGACGTTTGAGGTCCTCGCGTGATCGAGTTATCTGAGTTATTCAGCAGGTACTCGTACGTTGGATTCGAAAGTTCGGCATGCGTTCCACCGCTTGGGCTGGCAAGAACGACGGTACCGTCGACTACGCCGCACGTTGTGTTGGTGGTGCTGATCGTACCGATGGCCAACTGTGATGGACGCAGGATAGTGATATTCTCATCGTTGAGACGACCACAGGCAACAGAGATCCGGTTACCAACAGCATCCTTGGTCGTCAGAACACCCACTGTGTACGTGCCGGGAGCAAGATCGCTGAACACGGCAGGAGTACTTGATGACACAGGCTTTGTGCTGATGAGCACAAATGGAGATGTCTGATATAGCTGCGCCTGGTACGAGTCCCAACCTCCAACCGGGGCGCTGACGGTGATCGTACCGTCCGTAGCGCTCGAGCAAGTGATGTTGGTCTTTGCTTGGGATGCCGAAAGCACAACAGCCGGCTCAAGCACCACAAACTCCGTCGTAACAGCACAACCACCAGCGTTACCATTGGCATCGTTTACAGCAACCGTGTAGGTTCCTGCAGCCAGTCCCGTGATGTTCTGCGTCGTGGCAAATGTGCCACTCGTTCCGGACTTGGTCCACGTATATCCGTACGGGGCTGTTCCACCCGTAGCTGTGATGGAGATACTGCCTGTCTCGTCACCCTTTGCACACACATCCTTGATCGTGGAGCTTGACAGAGACACGACCGTTGCCGGCTGGGTGATCTCAACCGTTGTGGTAGCCCTACAACCGCCGGTAGAACCGTTGTTGTCGTTCACCACCACCGTGTAGGTACCGGCCGTCAGACCTGTGAGGTCTTCCGAAGTTGCATAGGTACCATCAGCCCCTTGCTTGGTCCATGTGTAGGAGTATGGCGTTGTACCACCGCTTACGGTGATGTCAATCGCGCCGGTAGCACCATTGCGGCACACGACGTGCGTCAGCGATGGTGAACCAATTGACACCGCAGCTGTCGGCTGGACGATCGTTACAATCGCTTCCGACGTACAGTTCTTGCTATCGGTCACCGTCACACTGTATGTGCCGGCCGACAAGCCAGTAGCCTGCTGCGTTGTCTGGCTGTTTGTCCAGAGATACGTGTACGGTTCCGTACCGCCTGTCTGACCAGCCGTAGCTGTACCATTGTTGCCACCGAAGCACGACACAGCCGTTTGTGAGGCGATGCTTGCCACAAGAGCAGGTGGCTGCGTGATGGTCACGGTAGCAGACGCCGTGCATCCCTTGTCGTCGGTAACCGTCACGCTATAGGTGCCGGCTGCCAGGCCAGTTGCGGGATTTGTCGTCTGGCCGTTGGTCCACGAGTAGGTGTATGGACCTGTTCCACCCGATTGTCCGGCCGTGGCCGTACCGTTGCTGCCGCCGTTACAGGATACGTTCACCTGCGAAGCGATGCTGGCTGAAAGGGCAGGGTTCACGGTCACAACAACAGGCGCCGTCGTTCCTGATTCACAGGCAACCCCGTTGAGTGTGCTGATCGTTGTACGACGATACTGCGTCGTGGTTGTCAGACCGGAAGGGGCGTCATAGGTCGCACTTGTCACACCGCTGATCGCAGTCCAATCTGTTCCGTTCGTCGATGACTCCCAGCGATAGGCGATCGTCGTTCCCGATCCCGTGCCGTCTGCCGTGCTGGTGAAGGCTGCAGGGTCTCCGCTATAGCAGATCGTCTGGGACGCTCCAATTGTACCAGCCGTAACAACCGACTGCACGGTTACCGTCACCGAACTCGTTGGAGTTGATTCACAAGCAACGCCGTTCTGCGTGCTGATCGTCGTTCGACGATACTGCGTCGTGGTCGTCAGACCTGCAGGCACGTCATACGTTGATGCTGTTTCATCAGTAATCACCGACCATGTGCTTCCGTTCGTCGAAGACTCCCAGCGATACGTGACCGTTCCCGATCCTGTACCATTGGTCGTGCTTGTAAAGGCTGCAGGGTTGCCGCCGTTACAGATCGTCTGTGCTCCGGCGATGACGCCGGCCGTTGGGACGCTCTGAACCGTGACCGTTACCGAAGCCGTTGGGGCGGACTCGCAGGCATTACCGTTGAGTGTGCTGATCGTTGTACGACGATACTGCGTTGTGGTCGTCAGACCGGCAGGCACATCATACGTTGATGCTGTTTCGCTGGCGATTGGCGACCAGTCGGTTCCGTCGGTCGAAGACTCCCAGCGATACGTGACCGTTCCCGATCCTGTACCGTCGGTTGTGCTCGTAAAGGCTGCAGGGTTGCCGCCGTTACAGATCGTCTGTGCTCCGGCAATAGCGCCGGCCGTCACTGGAGCTTGAACCGTAACGGTCACCGAGGCCGATGGTGATGATTCACAGGCGACGCTGTTCTGCGTGCTGATCGTTGTACGACGATACTGCGTCGTGGTTGTCAGACCGGAAGGTACGTCATACGTTGATGCCGTTTCGCTGGCGATTGGCGTCCAGTCGGTTCCGTTCGTCGAAGACTCCCAGCGATACGTGACCGTTCCTGATCCTGTACCGTCGGTTGTGCTGGTGAACGCTGCTGGGTTGCCACCGTTACAGATCGTCTGCGCTCCGGCGATGACGCCGGCTGATGGCACGCTCTGAACCGTTACCGTGACTGCTGCTGTCGGTGAAGATTCACAGGCATTTCCGTTGAGTGTGCTGATCGTCACGCGACGATACTGCGTTGTGGTCGTCAGACCGGCAGGCACGTCATACGTTGATGCCGTTTGGCTGGCGATTGGCGACCAGTCCGTTCCGTTGGTTGAAGATTCCCAGCGATAGGAGATCGTTCCAGCTCCAGTACCATCGGTTGTGCTGGTAAATGCTACAGGGTTGCCGCCGTTACAGATCGTCTGTGCTCCGGCAATACTTCCCGCAGTCACAGCAGACTGGACCGTAATGGTCACCGAGGCCGACGGTGCTGATTCACAGGCGACGCTATTCTGTGTGCTGATCGTCGTACGACGATACTGCGTCGTGGTCGTCAGACCAGCAGGCACGTCATACGTTGATGCTGTTTCGCTGGCGATTGGCGACCAGTCCGTTCCGTTCGTCGAAGATTCCCAGCGATACGTGACCGTTCCCGATCCAGTGCCGTCGGTTGTGCTCGTAAAGGCTGCCGGATTGCCACCGTTACAGATCGTCTGTGCTCCGGCGATGACGCCGGCCGTAACTGGTGCTTGAACCGTGATCTTGATTGCATCAGTGTACTTCGTGCATGGCACGCCGCTGAGCGTACTTGTTGCCCCACGTCTGAAATACATGGACGCAGACATTCCAGCTGGTGAATATGTCGCGGCAGTTTCGAGTGGAATGTTGTCCCAATCACCATCGATTGCGCTAACACTTGACTGCCACCTGTACGTGATCGTACCATCGCCGGTGGCAGAAGTCCCATTGCCGATTGTAGCCGGTGTTGCACCGTTACAAATGGTCTGTTCTCCGGTGATGCTGCCAACATTCAGGTTATTCACCGTCACCGTTACCGTGTTTGACACGGCCGAGCAGGCAAGACTGTTAACCGTACTGGTAGCAACACGACGATATTGAGCGTCTGCCGACAGCGTTCCGGCATCAAACGTTTCCGACGTGGCACCGCTAATGTCAGACCAACTTGGCGTGGAGATGTTCGTGTTAAGCTGCCACTGATACGTGATCGGGCCGTCACCGGAAGCAGCTGATGTGGACGTAAAGGCCACCGGATCTCCCTGTTCACAGATCGTCTGGTTGCCCGAGATCGAACCAGCGAGAAGATTGTTCGCCGTCACCGTAACAACGTTCGAAATGGCCGAACAAGTAACGGTGTTGAGCAAGCTAGTGGCAACGCGACGATACTGCGCGTCGGCATTCAGCACGGGTGCATCATACGTCTCCGACGTTGCGCTGCTGATGTTCGACCAGCTCGGCTCACCAAGGTTGGTGTTCCGCTGCCACTGGTACGTGATCGTACCATCGCCCGTGGCTGCCTCTGACGTGAATGCGGCAGGGTCGCCACCGTCACAGATTGTTTGGCTAGCCGATATCGAACCGGCTGTCATGTTGTTTACAGTGATATTCACCGTGTTACCCGAGAGGCCAGAGCAGGCCACGCCATTGAGCGTGCTGATGGCCATTCGGCGATACTGCACGTCTGCGTTCAGCACACCTGGGTCGTACGTTGCCGATGTAGCACCACTGATGTCTGTCCAGTTCGGCGTAGTGAGGTTGGCATTTACCTGCCACTGATATGAAATGTCTCCATCACCTGTTGCAGCAGACAAAGACGTCAAAGCAACAGGATCGTCACCATCGCATATTGTTTGGCTACCTGCTATCGAGCCGTATGTCATGTTGTTAACGGTAACGGTTACCGTGTTCGAAACCGACGTACAGGCCACGCCATTGAGCGTGCTCGTTGCGATGCGACGATATTGCGCATCAGCCGTCAGAGGCGCTTGATTATAGGTTGCCGTGGTGGCAGAGGTGATATTCGACCAATTCGGCGTGGCAAGGTTCGTGTTCTCCTGCCAGAGATACGTGATCGTACCGGAGCCAGTAGCTGCAGCCGATGAGGTAAAGGCTACCGGATCACCACCTTCACAGATCGTTTGGTCGCCAGAGATCGTACCGGCAGCAACATCGTTGATCGTTACCGTCCATGTACCGTCTGACTGAGCAGGCGAGGCTGTACAGGTTGCATCCGTGGCGTAGCGACGATAGCTCGTCGTTACCGTTGGTCCGGCCGGAGGCGTATAGCTACCGTCCGTAGCACCAACAATGGCAGCCGTATAGCCGTCCGCCGATGAGCGCCATGAGTACGTGATGCTGTTATCACCACCGCTGGCATTCGTCGCACTACCGATGATCGTTGGGGTACCACCCGAGCAGATCGTCTGACCAGTCGTTACAATGCCACCAGGAGAGAACTGCGGACGTACCGTAACCGTCCACGTACCTGTTGAAACCTCAGGTGTGGTGTTGCAAAGTCCGTCAACCGCATAGCGACGATAGCTCGTCGTGGTTGTCAAACCTGAAGGGGGCGTATAGGTAGCGGAGGTTGCACCAGTGATAGCGGCCGCATAACCGTCAGCCGAAGAACGCCATGAATACGTGATGGTATTGTTACCACCGCTGGCTGGCGTCGTGCTGCCGATTTCTACCGCAGGTGTACCTGCGTAGCAGATTGTTTCTCCAGTGCTGGAGATGGTTCCAGTAGCAAAGACTGGACGATCTGTTACGACGTATGATCCCGTTACTTCCGATTCATTCTGATCGGTGACCGTAACAGCATACGTGCCCGCAGGAATGCCCGTGAGATCTTCCGTTGTTGCATAGGCAACGTTATTACGCTTCCAGCTGTAGCTGTAGGCAGGCGCACCGGCAGATGCTGTGATGTCCAGTGAACCTGTAGATGTGCCGGCGCAGATAAGATCAACTGAGTTTGTCAGGGTAACCGTCACCGGCGTACCATCGCAGGCACCCGAAGGCTGGAAGCCAACGGCAGCGTTGCCATCAGTACCGCTGGTCAGATATGGGCTGTAATCGACCGTGCCAAGCAGACTTGCAGCGATAACGTGCGCCTTCTTGGTTCCGTACCAGTTACACTCCGCATCAACTGTGCCGCCGTTGGCATTGTAATTCAGAACAGCAACTGTTGAGCCGGTGATCGAGTTGTTGTTTGCCTTCAGAGTCTTACCGACTCCGTTGGCCGTGTTGCCCGTACCATAGACGCCAACCGAAATTCCCGTTGTGCAATTGATGATGTCGTTGTTGGCGACGTTCGTCGTAGCCCAGTCAACAGCATTGTCAACAGCAACACCGAGACGGAAACCTGTCATCTTATTCGATGTGATCGCAAGAGTCGTCAAAGATGCCGGATTAGAATTGTACGTCGAGGCATCGTTGCGGGCCGCCACATTCACAGCGTAGCTACCATTTCCTTGAGTACCGTTGCGGTTTTCAATAAACTCATTTCCACTGATCGTGATACCCGAGTATGAACCATACTTGAGATTGATTGCGATACCTCTTGGCTGTGTGCTTGGACCATTGTTGGTCATGGTGTTACCGGAGATCGTCGTAGATGACGCCTTCTCGATGTATACCGCACCATTGTTAGCACTGCTGGATGCATTACCTGTGAACGTGTTATTGCTGATTAACAGGTTAGAGCATCCTCCCGGAGAAGATGATTGCTGAGGGATGTAGATACCCGACCCCACCTGGCTCGTGAACGTACTGCCCGTGATAGACAGTCCATTGATGTTTGCTCCCATTCCCATTCGGAATCCGTCAGCGTTCGCATTGAACGTCGAGTTCTGGATCACCCAGTCCTGCATCGTACCCGACGTGTTGTTCACGTGGATACCATAGCTGGAGTTTCCATCAATGGTCACACCGTCGAGCGTCAGGTAGTTCACCAAGTCTTGGGTATAGATACCCTTCGTTGATCCGCTGAGCTTGACGTTGCGCAGGTAGGCACGCGTCGTTGCGTCAGTACCCGAACCAGCTGCTGCGTATGTCACAACTGTGTTGCTAGCGTTTTGCAGCACTGTTCCCGTTCCCTGCCCCTTGATGTCAAGACGCTTGTTGACGGTTATTGCCTGGGCCGTGTATGTACCGTCGTTGATGTTCACCACATCACCGGCCGTAGCAGCGTCGATACCGCGCTGGACGCTCGGTGTTGTTGCAGGGGATGCGTAGCTGTTCGGCGTTACGAAGACTTCGTTAGCCTTTACGCGCACGAAACCAGTGGCGTCCGTGGCACCATCGATCGCATGACGGATACGATCCTCACGTGCGAACAGCTGGGCCAAGGTCATGGCGCTGCCTGTCAAGCCATCGAATGTGGCGTTGGTGGCATCCACCTGCACGGTTGCGATCGAGCCGACTGAACCGAAGTTGCTGTTCAGCAGGATGTCCAGTGCGGGAGGCGTGCTGCCCGGGGTCACGAAGGCCGTATTACCCAAGTTCAGCGTTCCCGCCACACCGCTCAGGCGCAGGTGCGCACGGTTGGCCGTCGGGTTCGAGATGTTCAACACCACGTCCGTCATGCTCACATTGGCCAAGTTGCTGTAGCCAAGGAAGCTCAAACCAGCCGATGTATATGTTCCTGTGAAGGACACGTCGTTCAGAGTCACCGTGCCGATGGCTGGTGCGCTGGCCTGGTTCACGTAGCCACCCAGCAGGTAGAGGCCGAAGAGGCCGCTGCCATTGGAGCCTTGGAAGTCCACGTTGGTCAGGCTCATGTTCCCCAACATGCGGAAGGCGTAGAGGTCGGCCACGCTATTGTTTCCGCTGAATGTCACATTGGTCAGCGATACCCCACCGATTTGCGCCGTTGTGTTGTCTGATGAGTTGAATGCAAGCCCAAGACCTGTATTGTTCGTGAACGAACTGTTTGAAACCGTGAAGCCGTCAACGCTGTGAGATGCTGTGCGCAGACCCGCAGAACCATTGCTCGAGAATGTCGAGCCGGTGATGATGACGTCCGTCAGTGTGCTTGCTGCTGGAGATACGTTCGAGACAAGACCATGGCCCGTGTTACCCGTGGCCGTGATATTGTCGAACGTGAAGTAGCCCATCGAGCCACCAGAGATCAGAATACCGCTGTTGTTGTTGCCCGTGCCTCCGGAAGCACCGGTTACGCGGACGTCCTTCAGGATCTGACGTGTTGTGGCATTTGTGCCACCAACGGAGTATGAAATCGTTGGGCTACCGCTGGCTGCCGACGTAATCACGGTATTCGATGCCGGGTCGCTTCCGCTACCTGCACCATCAAGCGTGAGACGCTTGTTGATGGAGAGGTTTTCGGTGAATGTTCCGTGGCAGATTTCGATGGTATGGCCATCAACGGTTGCGGCGGCGCCGATAGCGGCACCAATCGTTGAGAAGAGATCACCAGTTTGCGAGTTGCGAACTGGGAAGTAGTTAACGGTCACGTTCGTTGTGGCGAGCGAGCCGTTCACGTCGGTAACGGTAACGTCGTACGTACCGGCGTTCAGACCAGTGATCGTGTACGGAGTACCAGGCACTGCGCCAACGGCGGTTGAACCCGTCTGCTGACCTGTCCATGAGATCGTGTAAGGGGAAAGGGCTAATGAGGCTCCTGCGCCACCTGTTTGTACGTTGGAATTATAAGTGACGGTAATCGAACCTTTCTCCGAGCAGAACTGGTTGTTTACTGAGGTATCTGTGATGACAACAGCTGTGCCGATGCACTCTACTGAGCTGTTCTGGAAGCCTGGGACCGAAGGATCGTCGTCAAGACCAGATACGTTATAGCTGTCGTACGAAACCGTGCCGATAATGTTCGGAGCGATCTCCTGATACTTCTTTGTCCCAAACCACATACAGTCTGTCGCGAGGGTGCCCGCACCGCTGTGGTTGACGAACGTGGAGTTGTTTGCTACGTTATTGCGCAGTATTCCCAGCATCGAACCTGGGACTGAAGAATTGATTCCGGTTGACGAGGCTGCCCCCGTGATGTTATTATCTTCAACACGAATAACGGTGCCGTTCGATGCACCTGTGACAAGCAAACCAGTACCTGAAGTAATGTCGATGTCGTTCAAGCCGATTAAAATATCACCAAGTTCTAGACCGTTGGCCGAGAAGTCGGAGCTGTTATTCCCGTTGATATTCGTGACGTCCACGAGAACGCCACCCTTGATGTTGCCATTGACGATGTTGCTCTCAAAGCGGACATCGCCCCCTCGAATGCCGATGGCGTAGGCATCGGAGTTCGATCCGGAGACCGCGAAACGGTTACCGTAGATGTAGTACTCACCCGCACCAGACGTGCCGATGGCATTCATGGCCGATGCGGGTACCGTTGATCCGCTGGCAAGCGTCACGCTGTTCGATGTGAATTTCACATCTCCATCGGTGCTCGCGTTCAGTCGGATAAGGGATTCCTTGGTTGAAAGGGTCGTAGCTGCCAGTTTGAATACGTTGTTCGATACCTCGACGTTCTTGTTCGTCACGTCCATGAGGTATGTATTCGCAGGAAGCGTCGTGCGGCTGATCTCGAATCCCTTGAGGAAGGATCCGCTACCAGTGATGGAAACGCTACCATCGATAACAGCCTCGGCGCCACGCGAACCGCTATACGCCACTGCACCATTCGGACCTAGGACGGTGATACTTTTGTCGAGAGTTACGTCTGCGGTGTACGTACCAGCCTTGACGTTGACAATGTCGCCGCCAGTGGCTGCCCCAATACCGCGGTTGATCGAACCTGAATTCGGCGTAACGAAGATGTTGGATGTCTTCACGCGAACGCCACCCGTGGTGGCGTTATCGAGATTGTGCGTGATCTTGTCTTCGATGTCAAAGTTCTGGGCCAATGTTGCCGTTGCACCGGTCTTGCCATCAAATGAAGCCGATTCAGCGCTGATGTTGCCCGTATTGTTGATGAGTTTGATGTAGTCGCCGCTCTGGCCGGTGAATGCGAGATTGGAGATAGCACCGCCAACGATTGCAGCCTGCGGTCCTTCTACAACCAAACCATTCACACCGTTAGTGCCGGTATTACCAGTTCCGAACCAGATGGATGCAGTATGACCACCGGGGTTAGATCCAGTTACTTTGTACTGTGTTTCAGCCGTGGCCTGAATGTCTGTCACATTTATCCGGATGGGGCTACGAATCGCATCTGGTTCTCCTGAGCTCGGAGCCGTACCCAACAGGTTGAGGTTCGCAAGTACACCAACAGAAGTGGCAGATATCGACATATTTGTCAGACTAATGACACCCAACGTGCCGAAGTTTCCGTCATTCTGGCCCCAAACAGGGTGGCTTCCAGTATACTCAACACCGTTATTGGACCTTGCAACACTACCACCATTGACACTCACCGTCGAGGTAGAACCGTGATTCCAGAAGTAGAATCCGCGTGCGAACGTGCCTCCGGAACTACCAGCAATATTGTTTGTGAATGTAGCAGTATGGTTCTGGTATGAAGATATCCAGCTGTAGGCAACAGCGTTATCGGCGGCTGTGAGCGAGTTGCCCGCATTCACCGTGTTGTTCGCGATCGTGAAGGTAGATGACGGCAGATTGAAGAAGTTACCGTAGATACCAATGCCGGAATTGGCATTGACCGTTACAGTGTTGTTCGAAATCGAAGCACTACCCCCGGAGTTATCCCCTGTAAACTCAAAGAAGCCGATGCCGTTAGCTTCGGTGTTGTCGACCGATACGGTATTGTAGGTAACGTCGGCATAAGCGTTCCAGGCGATAGAAATACCCCTTTGCACGAAGCGACGCACGTGGTTCGCGGTGACGACAACACCTGACAGGCGACCACTCCAACTGCCGCTTGCACCGTTCATGGTCATACCGCGGCGCGCAAGGTTCTGCACGATGTTGTTGCGGATGATCACATTGTCGGTAGCCTGCGCGGTTGAGGCTGTCAGTTGGTTTGCAATACCGTCCCTCGCATGCAGATGCAGGCCACCTAAAGTCGTTCCACTTGAGCCGAGCGAAGGGTTACTACCGTCGACTGTGAATCCGTCGAAGGTCACGCCGCTCGAAAGGATTCGCACAACGTTTCCTGCCACCGCACTTGTGTTGCTGGTTGCCGGGTAGATCACCGATTCCTTCGTCGCATCGGCGCGGTCACTGATGAAATCACCGAGGCGGCCTGACGTTGCCTGGCCGGCTTTTGCCCCATTCAGAGTAAGCGACTTGTTGATCGTGATATTCTCTGTATACGTTCCGGCGCAAACTTCAATCACGTTACCGGTCGTCGTCGCGGTGGCGTCGATTGCGCCTTGGATCGTAACATAGTACAAGCCCGTGTTTGCGTTCTTCACAGGCGTGTAGATGATCGAGTTGTTGGTTGATGCCGTACAGTTGTTCTTGTCGGTAACAGTTGCTGTGTAGGTGCCAACTGCCAGACCTGTGATCGTGTACGGACTTGTTACGCCAGTGGCAGAGCCGCCCCCTGTCCATGCAATGTTGTATGGTCCCACACCGCCGGTGAACGTAACCGTCATGGCTGCCTTGGTTTCACCGCAGATGACCGATGTGACGGTTGACGAGGCTTCCAGAAGGGCCGGACGGATGATGACCAGGCTTGACTGGACCTTTGTTTCGCAAACAGGGTTGGTGACTGGAATTGCAATCGTGCTGCCCTCTGAGCTTGCCGCAGCCGTAACGTACAGATCGTACGTGCCGGCATTCAGCCCCGTAAATGAAAGGGCCGTGGAAGGACCAGCAACGACGGTGCTTGTACCGGCCTGCTTGACCGAGTACTGGTAGCTGCGTGATGTAGCATTGGTGTGCGTGCCACCGCTAGCCGGGGTCGAGATTGTGATGATACCGTCCGTAGCAGCAAAGCAGGTGATGTCGGTGGCCGTACCAACTGCCGTGATGGCCGTTGGGTTGAAGATCGGGGCCGACAGACTACGGTAGTTGCCGGAGTTCGACGTCACGGTGACGGCGTAGGTTCCTGCGGACAAGCCTGTGGCCGTAGCCGTTGCTTGTGCCGGAGTCGAATTCCATGCATACGATGCAGCAGCATCGCCACTTGCGAACGTCGGCGTTACCGTGATCGATCCGTCATTGGCGTTGTTGCAGCCGATGTTGGTCTTGCTCAGTGCCAGCGTGAACGCGCGGACCGTACAGTTCGCAGTGCTTGGCTCGTAACCATTGTTGCCAGCGCCCGTCACTGAGTTGCCACCGTTTGAGCGCCAACCGGCAGTACCATTGTCGTACCCCACAGTTCCCGCACCACCGAGACGCGTTACGATAACATCTTCCGAGATGTTGTTCCACCAGTTACAGGTAGCAGGGGCCGTAAAACCACTGCGGGAATTGATGAAGGCAAGGCCGGAGCCATTTTGCGCACCAAACGAGTTGTCGCTATATGCGTGATTAGTTCCGGTGGTCAAAGACCCGATGTTGATGGCAGCGTAGGACGCCGTGCCATCACCGGAGTTGGTGATCGAGTTATTCTTGACGTTACACTCATTTACACCAACCGCTGCGCCGTTCTTGAACGCGATACCGTTCCAACGGGAGGCATTGATCGTATTCCACAGCACGTTCAGTGTGCGGGCATAGTTACCAGTAACGGAAATTCCGTCGTTACCGGCATTCGAAATGTTGTTATTGCGAATGTAGACGTCGGAGAGTGTGCTCAGGCCGCTGACCTGGATCGTTCCCTCAATGTCGTTATTCACGATGCTGACGTTCCGGCTACCGCTTCCTGCGGCAAAGGTCAGAGCCTTGATCAGTTGGCTTGCATCCGGCTTTGTGATCTTACACTGCTGAACGGTTAGATCTCCGGCGCGAGCATTGTGGAGGGCACCGTTTGTCGGCACCGATGCAACGGTGTTGGAATTCGACGCCACGTCCAACCAGCAGTTACGAAGGGACGTAAGCTTCGAGGCATTGGAAGTGAGCAGCGTCACAGAACTTGCGCTTGCGCTGCTCTTGCGAATGAGGTGGAGTCCATTCAGACGAACCTCATCGACCAACGATGACACAGTAATCGTACCGGTGAGATCTACCCAACTGGTGCGTGTGCGGCCATCGGCAGTAGTATCTGCCGAGATAGCAGCCCACGAAGGTCCGCCTGGCCATGCATCAATGTTCAAGCGCTTCGTGATGGAGAGATCTTCGTTGTACGAACCATTCTTAACCTTGACCGTTGCGCCAGACGCAGAGGCCGAGATCGCCTCAGAAATGGTGAAGTAGCTGGTGCCAGCCCCTTCAGTCGTTGACGACTTTACCGGACCATCAGTTGCGCACTGTTGCGCGGTCTTCGGTTCGAAACCAATTGCACCACCGTTGTTGTCATCCCCTTCATAGTTGTACGGGATAGCCGTGACCGATCCCAACAGAAGCCCACGAACCGTAGAAGCCGGTACACTGTTGCCGTAGTTATTACAAGTGGCAACAAGGGAACCGGATCCTGAGATGCGCCAAAGGGCAAGATTTCCAGAGGGCGTGCTGACAAACTTGTTGTACCTGACGACCATCTTTGAGGTGAGACCACCTGTAGCGATGACGCCATTAAAGTTAGCGTCAAAGAGATTGTTGACGATTTCTGCCTCGGCATCCGCAGCTGATGATCCTTCGTAGGAGATTGCTGCCTGGCCATTACCGTTTTCGCTGTTGTTGTTGGTGAACTCATTATATGCGACCGTCACCTTGAGAGTTGCGCCGCTAACGATCATTGCATTCTTTATGTGATCGCGAATGGTGTTTTCCCGCACACTCAGTACGTCGATCCCTTCTGCAACGATTGCGTTCTGCGCATTCCCGGTAAGGTTACCGTCTAACACAGAGTTCGATACGAACAGCTCCTTGACCTTCGGTGCTTGCGCGGTAAGGCCTATACCATCGAAGTGGCTGTTCGTTATTGTTATCACCGCTCCTGTGCCGGTGACCGCTACCGAACCACCTCCGCTGGCAAACCGTACCCCGTCAAAGGTCACCTGCTGATCCGTGCCGGTCAGTGTGATCTCCCCAAGCGTGGTCGCAGCGTTCGTGAACGCAGGAAGCCCCACGTTCGAACCGTTGATGAATACGCTCACGGCGATGTTTGCACCAGCGAAATCGCCAGCACCAATGTCGATGACGTCGCCATCGGCTAGGCCAACGATATTCGCGATCTGACGGACAGCCGTGGCTGCTGTCTGACCGTTATTACCGGCGTTACCATCTGCTCTCACATACCACGTATTCTGGGCGGAAAGTGAGAGAGCTGTGCAGAGTATTCCGCAGAGCACAAAAAGAGTACGGAAAATCGCCATAATGCGATCCTTCAGAGCAATGAAGAGGACTTGATTTTTCGCTTGATAGAATCCTGGCCCCCAGAGCCGGGAAACGAAGATAGGGTTCGTGTGGGTAACGCCAAACAATTACACGGTCTTTTTTACCGTAACCGTGAAATTAGCTGACGTTTTACGTAGGTAGAAATGCGGAGGGCGGTGCTTCTTACTTGGTAACGAAGACCTTGAAATCTGCTGAGGCAGGATCTGCACCAGTATTTGCCAAGTCGCAGCATCGAACCGTTACTATGTCTGCAGCACTGACCCATGCCGTAAAGATGATGGTACCGTTAGCAACGGCTGCGTCTGGAACGCCAAGGCTAACAACATCACCGACGGCCGCACCAGTCACGGTAACCAGTATGCTGTGGCATTGAGCACCAGTAAGATCAAAGTCCAAGGTAGCTTGCGCAGTAAGCCCCTTGTTCACTCGATGTCGAGTTGGTGCCGATGTTGTAATGTTAAGGTCCGTGCCATCCCATTCAACCGCATTTGCCTCGGCTGATGTAAGCACAACCCCTGCAGAGAGCTTCATTGCTGCCTTAGAAGCTGTTCCCGCTCCAACGTGAAGAAGAGCAGTAGGAGATGTCACACCAATGCCGACGTTGCCATCAGAACTTCCGATTGTCGTGTTTGCTGAGCCGGTTGAGTTGATGGTTGTTGGGCCGAGGACCGTTAGGCTTGAACCCGAGTTACCAATTGAAACAGCACCCGTGCTCGTACCGGTATTGATGTTTGTTGGCTGGTTATTGTCGACGTTCACCTTTACGCCACCCGAGCCGGAATTGAGCGTGGTGGTGCTTGTTGTATTCGTACTTCCGAGGCTAACAGTCTTTGCGGCAGCGCCGGTACCAATGTCGATGGTTTGAGCTGCAGAGCCCCCTACCGTGACCGTTCCAGTGCTGGTGCCCGTTCCGATGTTCACCACGTTGTTGGAGTTGTTGTTGAGGTTGACTGCACCGCCGGAGGCGCTCAGTGGACCCGTGACGATAACGCCGTCGGTGGCACCCATGGTAAGAAGGCTTGTGCCATCAACGTTGAACGTGCCCGTGCCGCTGCTGTATGCAACGCGCAATTCAGCTGACCCATTGGTGCTGCCGATGTGAAGACCTGTGGCTGCACCGGAACCGATCCATACGTCCTTCCAGCGGCTTGCATCGAAACCTACCTGATAGTTGTTCGATGTTGTCGGAAGGAGGTTGCTCGTAGCCTCTACATTACCATCGCTGGAAATACGAACGCGCTCAACATTATCGGTCCTGAATGAAAGGGGCTTTGCATCGGTCGTACCAAGGAAGTTGGATCCAGATGTACCCGAATTACCGGTAAGCGTCCACGCACCTTGTGAAACCACCGTGCTGAAACTTGCCTGATCCAAGCTTCCTGTGCTTGTAGCAATAACAACCCGATCATTCGAACCAATGCTGGACTTTGCGGCTCCGTTCAGGCTATTGACCTGCACGTGACCATCGCTCGTGATTGCCATGCGGGTGGAATATGTCTGAACTGCTGATCCTGAGCCAACTGTTACAGGCGTCTGGAATGTGATCGTGGTTGGTGTACCGTTGCCACGCCCGCGTCCGGAGGCTATCGTGAGATCACCACCCTTGGTGTTAGTACCCAGAACGCCGGCATCGGATCCCTTCAACATTCCAGCGTCACCGGGATCTAAAGAAGTAGATCCATAATCAAATCCCACAGTGACTTGCGACCTTCCACCAACCCAACCTGTCTGCATTGTTGTCTTACCTTCCGTCTCATTATTGAACGACATTTGCCCACCAGACAAGCCCCATCCGTAGGTGAGCGTCGCACCAACGGTACGAACGAACCTGATGATATTAACTCCACCTGCCCCACCATTCAGCGTAAGCACACGTCCCATGTTTACATTACCAATGGTGGTGCTCGCTGTGCCGGTTGAGTTGATAGTGGTTGTGCCAAGCATTGCGATCGAGGATCCTGTATTTCCAATGCTTACAGCTCCAGTACTTGTACCCGTGTTGATGTTCGTGGCAAAGTTCTGATCAGCATTGATCGACACCGCACCACTTCCCATTTGGATCGCTCCATCCGATGCAAACGCCATACGGATGGCATTATTTGTGACGATATTCAGGGGAAGTCCCGTTGTAGAACCGAGAATACTACCTGTGGGAGCGCCTCCAAGTGAACCGCTAGCGGTATAGCCAGTGTTGCCTGACAACGACCATCCGGTTGATGTCGTAAGTCCGGTTGCCCAGCTCAGCGTCCCATCTGTTGCGCTGCTCAGCATTTGACCGGCCGATGGAGCCGTGGTTGGCAACGTGTAGGTGATGTTGGCGGACTGAGCACCGGCCTGGATGTTGGTTGAGAAGGTGTTGGCGGGGTTACGGAGCTGCAGCTGACCTGCCACGCCAACGGAGGCTGGATCAATCCGCACATTTCCACCGCTGATGTGGAGCCTCTGGCTTGGCGATGATGTTCCAATTCCAACCGCTCCATCCGAAGCAACAGTCATGCGATCGGTCGAAACCGTCTTGAGCACCACGTTGCCATTGGTGCCACCCGTGATTGTGACTGCAGATTCTCCTGATCCGTCAAGTGCTTTCAATACTGCCAGATTGTTTGCTGCGTCGAGATACGACGATGCGGTCACGGCACCTAACGTAGTTTGAGTTTCGACCGCGTTCGTTACCTGTGAAATCTGGATGCTACCCGACCAGTTGACCGTACCATCCTGCATCTTCAATTCCGTCGACGTTGTCGGACTCATCAGCAACGTCGAATTCTGTGATCCCTGCACAGTTGAAAGATTGATCTGGGCACCTGCTTCAAAAGTCAATCCACCATTTGGTGCATTCAAGAAGATGTCACCTTGCGAACTGTTGAGATTCGCGTCGTCATTGAGGGTGAACTGCGTTGTATTCGTACCATCGGAACCTTGGAACTTTAATACTGCATTCCGCTTAATCTCGTCTTCGCTGATCGTGAGGTTGTTGCCGGCAATAGTATTCACCGTAATGATGTCGGTCGCATCGCCATTACCAACCGTGAGTGCCGATGTCGTGGCCAGACCACTTGTCTTATTGATGGTGAAAATGCTGGATGAGTTGTCAATGTTGAAGTACGCAGTATTCGTACCCGAGTTGTACCCCACAAGTAGTTCCGCAGTACCTACTCCCGTACCGATATGCAGCGAGGACGGTCCGATGAACACATCCTTCCAACGATTCGTGGTCGAACCGAGGCTGTGCGCGTCGTGTGTGACCGGAACAACGTTCCCGCCAACATCAATTTGAGCTGCTTCAAGGGTAATCGAAGCATCAGGGGATATGTAGCCGATGCCGATAAATCCCTTCGAAACTCCGTCCGTGATACGCAGTTCAATCGCGTCCTTATCTACGTAAATCTCGCCACGCTCGGACGATGACGAAGGATTGCCGATCGAGACCGACGTTGCGGCAGTAAGATTCACTGCCTGCGTCGGTGATGTCAATTCGATGGCTCCATCAGTGGCATTGACATTCAGATTCGCATTGATGTTCATAGTACCACCATTCGAGCTGGTGATCTGAAACACCTTCGTTCCGATATCAATGGTCGTATTCTTCGTCAGCGTACCCCCGAGTTCGATCGTTTTCGACTCCGAAGGCGACAGACCATTCGAGAACGTGAACCAGTCAAAACTGCCCGACGTGGAACCGATCAGCACCGTATTGGCCGCTGGTGCTGTTGACGGCAACGTCAGAGTGTAGTCCGACCCGGGGTTTGCCTGAAGCGTCAGACTGCCCCCTGAAGGATACGTCGAGTTCAGGAGCAGTTTCGTCCCGGTAAGGGGGCGATATGTTTGCGCCATGACTGACGATCCGATGCAGGCAAGCAGTGCCAGAGCAATGAGAACGCGCTTCATGTGTAGTGCCTTCAAGATTGATATCGAGTTCATGTTCAGAGTCCGGACTTGCTTAGTTCGAAGAAATCAGGCGCCAGCGCTGTGATGTACCGTCGTAGACCAACGTGGCCGTACCGTCTGGGCCGATGACTATGTCGCCACCACCCGGCAGGATGATGCGATTGGCTGGTGTAGCGCTGCTTTGATGCTTCAGCTTCAGACTTATCGTACCAACATTTACCAGGACAACAACTCGGCCAGATGCAACACCGCTACTGCTAAGTCCGTTAATGTCGTAACTCGGACCAGCACCGGAGGTTGACAGACGGAGCATGGTGCCGCTCGCAGAGATCGTCAGGTCACCACTACCGCCGATCGCAGCTGGCGAAGTGACTTCATACACCACTTCGGATCCAGGGTTGCTCCATTCCATCGTGAATGATGGACTGGTGCCAGTAGCCTTCAGGAATCGGTTTGAGCTAATAGGTTCAGCCGCTGGCAGCGTGTAGTTGATGTTTGACGTCTGATTGCCGGCCACGATAGATGTACTGTGGGTATTGTCAGAGTCTTCAAACCTCAGTGTTCCACCCGACTTCACAACACTTGTACCATTGAGGGACACAGTTCCCGTTGTGTTACCGATCGTCGTGTTCAGCGTGCCCGTGGTGTTGATGCTCGTTGTTCCCGTGATGCCGGTTGTGCCGAGGATCGTGTTCGTGGCCGAGGCAACACCGATGTTGTTCGTGCCCGTGCCCGTCA
>VEQR01000018.1:0-7984 GCA_018883125.1 Candidatus Kapaibacterium sp. | reverse complement strand
TGCCCGTGCCCGTCACGTCCAGGTTGTCGCCGATCTCAACGTTGCCGACGGCATCGCTGATAACACCGGCCGTTGTGATGCGCAGGTTGGATGATGACAGCGAGAAGTCGCCCGTCGTGTTGCCGATCGATGTGCTCAGCGTGCCCGACGTGTTGATGTCCGTCGTACCGGTGATGCTCGTTGTGCCGAGGATCGTGTTCGTGGCCGAGGCAACACCGATGTTGTTCGTGCCCGTGCCCGTCACGTCCAGGTTGTCGCCGATCTCAACGTTGCCCACGGCATCGCTTACCACGCCGGCCGTTGTGATGCGCAGGTTCGACGAGGTCAGCGAGAAGTTGCCCGTCGTGTTGCCCACCGTCGTGTTGGCCGTACCCGTGGTGTTGATCTCCACGTTGCCGTCATTGCCAAGAGCAAGCATCTTGCCGCCATTGGCGTTGTTGAACGTCAGGTTGCCGTTGGTGCCGAGGCGTACGAAGCGGCTCGAGGTCAGCGGAGCTGATCCGTCCGTCTCGTTACCCAGACGATACTTGCCGTCCTTGTACTGAAGACCTTCGTCGGCCGTGCCCGTGAGCGTTGTCACGCGGACCTTGTTGCCGTTTGTCGTGAGCGTAAGAATTTGATCAGGCGTACCATCAGTATCCACGCCGCCAAGTACGATGTCACCCGTCACGCCAGCATTGAGCGTCACCGTCGTTGCGCCGGCAGCCGTGTTACCGATCGTCGTGTTCAGCGTGCCCGTGGTGTTGATGCTCGTTGTTCCGGTGATGCCGGTTGTGCCGAGGATCGTGTTCGTGGCCGAGGCAACACCGATGTTGTTCGTGCCCGTGCCCGTCACGTCAAGGTTGTCGCTGATCTCAACGTTGCCGACGGCATCGCTGATAACACCGGCCGTTGTGATGCGAAGATTTGAGGAAGCCAGTGAGAACGCACCTGTATTGTTGCCGACAAATGTTGATGCTGTACCAGCTGTGTTGATGTTCGCACGTCCACGCAACACCATTCCAACGGCCTTTACTTCGAGCGTTGTCTCATTCACACCGCCGTCAAATGCATTCAACGATACCATGAGATCAGTTGGATCAAGTGCCATATTGATCTGGGCATTTGACACACCGTCAACATAGCTCATCGAAGAAGCAGAGGACGACATATTCAACCGCATACCGGTATTATCACCCGATTTGACATCAAGCGTACCCGTATTACGAGTGTCGATGTTGACATTACCCTTCATGCCGATCTCACTGACTTCACCTGCAGTGAGGGTCACACCGTAATTCGTTGAATTAACAGAACCAATAATGGCAAGCGGGGTGTTTGCACCGCTGTTAGCCGTAAAGGCCAACGTACGAGCTCCAAGGTTGACGAACCGGTTCTGGTCGAAAGTGCTACCGGTATTGTTCGCTGAACCAAGTCGTATCGCACCAGATGAGCTCTCGTTATACGTGACACCGTTATTGGCTACGATCAGGTCGGCCAGACTGCGACGCTTGACAACATTTGTTGGCCCCGCACCGATCATCAACACATCATCGGCAAGGGTTCCGTTGTTCAGCCCCTTGATCGACATCGTGCCATTGACGCCTGAGTTCGAAACATCAATGGTTACGTTGTCTCCATTACCCGTGCCGAGCGTTGTGTTGCCTGTCACGAGGCTATTACCAGTAAGCGTAACCAGCGTTGGGACCAATGAGATCGACGACTTTGTGGTCAATCCATCGTTGTAGGTCTCAAGAAGAATCTCATTGCCACCGGCATCAAGCGTAATGGTTTGCTCGGCATTCGCTGACTGCAGCGATGCCGTGCCGCTTTGCATCGACAATTCCATTGCAGAAGCCGGTGGACCCACCGTGATCTTGGCAATGTTTGCGACGATGTCCACATCTGCGTTAGAGTTCCCGATTCTCGTTGTCGAGGCGCCGGTGGCGTTGATACGCGTAGGACCATTGATGTTGACGAAGTTTGCGCCGGCAGAATTGAGGCTAACGCCATAGTTCGTGCCACTTCCGCCCCCGTCAAACTGGGCCAGAGTTACAGCGCCACCATTGGTCGTCAGAATCAGATCGTTATTGTTCAGATTGATGTATCTGTCAGCCAAAAGCGGATTAGCTGTTGTGGAGGCCGAGCCAAGACGCATCTTACCGTTAGATGCTTCATTGTACGTGATACCGCCTTCTGCACCAATCAGATCCGCCATAGAGCGACGCTTGACAGAGTTTGATGGTGAAGGGGCGATCAAGAGCACATCATCCGTGAACGTTCCGTTCGTGCTCAATCCAGCGATGACCATTGACTGTCCGGTTACATCAATGTCCGTCTTGCCCTTGATTGTCACAAGATCGGTGGCCGGAGCATCCCCAAGTTCCACGTTGCCTTTGACGGTGAGGTTGGCATTGGTCAGGAAATTCCCTGAGCCATCCAATGTTGCGTCCACCGAAGACATCCACTTGCTCGTGGCACTGTTGTATCGCAACAGTGCATTCGACGTACCGGCCGGCATGTCGAAACGAAGTTCACCACCTGCATTGGTGATGACAATGCCCCCAAGACCTGTTGGCGTAAGCTGCTCGTAGGAACCGCCGGTAGTGCCCAGGACGAGCTTGCCGACGTTCATGTTGAGCGTCTCAACAAGCCCGTTCGCATTCGACACAAGGATACGGTTCGGCTCCAGGTTCGCATTCGGAGACACGAGCAAGAACCCGCTTGCATCAGGCAAGCCGTATGTTCGAGCACCCGTCAGCGCCGGGACTTGCAGCGTACCGGTGTATGCCGCGTTGAGGTTTAATCCACGCAGGATCAGACTTCGTGTACCGATGTCTTGTCCGTACGCAGTCAACGCGGAGATTGCCGATACTGCAATCGCCAATGGGAGAAGAAGTCGCTTCATAGCCGTTTGACCTTGTGTATTCATTTTCTTCATGTCGGTGTTCCCCCTGAGCGCGATCATTGATTAACGACCATGACATTCACAACCACCGTCTCGGTAAGGAGGATCGGCTGTGAGAAGTAAATGTCGATCGTGCCAGAAGCCGGTCGTTTGATCTGGTAGGCGAGTATCCCGGGTCCGGAATAGTCTTCCAGCGTGATCACCACGACGGCATTTGGAAGGAACTGGCTGTTTGTAATCGTGTACTTGAAGTTGCCATCACCATTGATGCGAACTCGTTCGGCAAACTTGTTCGACGCTGCCGCAGTGTTCAGACGTTCAACACCAGCCCCCTTCACCTGACCGGCAACCGAAAGGTTACCCGACACATTAACGTTGTCGTTCAGCTCAAGGTCACCAGCAGCGTCACTAATGACGCCCGCGGCTGTGACGTTGAGGTTGGTTGACACAAGTGAGAAGTCACTTCCGGCATTACCTATAGCCGTTGAACCGTCACCGGCATTCACGTTGATCTGCGCGTTTCCACGCATGATCGTTGGTCCAATAACGCGGAAGTTTGAAGGGGCTGTCACGACAACTTCACCATCGTTCAGACGGAACATCGAGCGCTGAGTTCCGGCGTCGTTGTAGGTGAAGTCAAGCGTGAAGTCGGACGCATTCACGAAGCGGTTCTGCGTAAGCGGAACACTGCCAGCACCCGATGACGATGTTGATCCAAGCTGGTACTTACCGTTGGTGTAGCTGACACCTTGATCTGCCGTACCACTCATGTCCGTCTTGCGAACATCACCGGCAGTGGTCAGCGTTAGCATCTGCGTCGGTGCAGCATCAGCATCAATGCTCAGAAGCTTGAGATCTCCGCCCGGATTGAGCGTGATGTTGCTTGAGCCACCAGTGACTACCGCCACGGCTCCACCATCAGTGCTACCAATCGACGTAGTGGCAGTACCCGTGGTGTTGATGTTTGTTGCACCAACAACCGTTGTTGCACCCGTTACCGTTGTGGTGCCGGTGATGCCAACCGTGCTGCCGGCAAGTGCCAGTGTGTTCGAACCGTTACCGATCGACGTTGTACCGTCGGCGGCTGTTGTGTTGATCGTCGTGTTACCGTTGACGTCCGTCACACCGTTGATCGTCGTTGCGCCGTTGACCGTTGTGGCACCGGTTACCGTCACCGTACCGGTCGTGTTGCCGATCGCCGTTGCTGCTGTGCCCGTGGTGTTGATGTTCGTTGCACCAACAACCGTCGTTGCACCCGTTACCGTTGTTGTGCCGGTAATGCCAACCGTGCTACCGGCAAGTGCCAGCGTGTTCGAACCGTTACCGATCGACGTTGTACCGTCAGCGGCTGTTGTGTTGATCGTCGTGTTACCGTTGACGTCCGTCACACCATTGATCGTTGTTGCGCCGTTGACAGTTGTAGCACCGGTTACCGTTACCGTGCCGGTTGTGTTGCCGATCGCCGTTGCTGCTGTGCCCGTCGTGTTGATGTTCGTTGCACCAACAACCGTCGTTGCACCCGTTACCGTAGTGGTGCCGGTGATGCCAACCGTGCTACCGGCAAGTGCGAGCGTGTTCGAACTATTACCGATCGACGTTGTACCGTCGGCGGCTGTTGTGTTGATCGTCGTGTTGCCGTTGACGTCCGTCACACCGTTGATTGTTGTCGGGCCGGCCACTGTTACAGCACCCGTACCATTACCAATCGATGTCGTAGCCGTACCGGTTGTGCTGATACCAACGTTGCCGTTGCTGTTGAGTGCAATCTGCGTTGCTCCCGACGTGTTGAACGTCAGAGCGCCACCTGTGCCTGTGCGCACAAATCGTGACGACGTGATGGCGTTCTCACCGTCGGTTGCATCGCCAAGGCGATACTGACCAGCGCTGTACTCTACACCTTCGTTAGCTGTACCGGTAAGCGTTGTTGCGCGTACCTGGTTGCTACCGTTGAGTGTAAGCATCTGCGTTGGCGTTGCATCGTTGGTAACACCACCGAGAACAATGTTGCCCGTCGTGCCGGCATTGATCGTGACCGTTGTCGAGCCAGCAGCCGTGTTGCCGATCGTCGTGTTCTGATTGCCCGTGGTGTTGATGCTCGTTGCACCAGTCACCGTTGTAGTACCGGTGATACCAACCGTATTACCGGCAAGTGTCAGTGAATTCGAACCGTTACCGATCGATGTTGTGCCGTCGGCGGCTGTCGTGTTGATCGTCGTGTTGCCGTTGACGTCCGTCACACCGTTGATCGTTGTTGCACCGTTGACCGTTGTGGCACCGGTTACCGTCACCGTACCGGTCGTGTTGCCGATCGCCGTTGCTGCTGTGCCCGTGGTGTTGATGTTCGTTGCACCAACAACCGTGGTTGCACCCGTTACCGTTGTGGTGCCGGTGATGCCGACCGTGCTGCCGGCAAGTGCCAGCGTGTTCGAACTATTACCGATCGATGTTGTGCCGTCGGCGGCTGTTGTGTTGATCGTCGTATTACCGTTGACGTCCGTCACACCGTTGATTGTTGTTGGGCCGGCCACTGTTACAGCACCCGTACCATTACCAATCGTTGTCGTAGCCGTACCGGTTGTGCTGATACCAACGTTGCCGTTGCTGTTGAGTGCAACCTGTGTTGCTCCTGACGTGTTGAACGTCAGCGCCCCACCTGTGCCTGTGCGAACAAAGCGTGACGACGTGATGGCGTTCTCACCATCGGTTGCATCACCAAGGCGATACTGACCGGCACTGTACTCAACACCCTCGTTGGCAGTACCAGTAAGAGTTGTCTTGCGCACTTGGTTGCTGGCATTGAGCGTCAGCATCTGTGTCGGCGTATTATCCGTGTCGATGCTCTGCAGTACAAGGTCTCCACCTGGATTGATCGTTACATCGTTCGCGCCCCCTGATGAGAGGCTAACCGATCCACCGCTCGTGTTGCCAATGGTCGTCGAGGAAGCACCTGTAGCGTTGAGGTTCAATCCTCCAGAACCTGCCAAGATCGTCGTAGAACTTGCGCCCGTCGAGCTACCGACATTTACCGTCTTGACTGCAGCACCAGTACCGACCGAAATTGTTTGGGCTGCTGAACCACCGATCGTGATTGCACCAGTGGTTGTACCTGTGCCGATACCCGTCGTAAACGCACCTGCGTTGTTGTTGACGAGCGTATTACCGCGAACTGTGACATTTCCGTCAGCAAGTACGATCGACGATGTGCCGCCCGTATTGCTTGTTTCAAGGATAAGTCCCGTACCGTCGAGGCTCACAACACGCTCCTTGACACCTTCGAGCCACGAGAACGTAGCTGTTGCCGGAGTCATGTCGATAGTTGTTGTTCCAGTACCACCATCATTAGCAGTGACAGTAATGTTCTTACCTCTGATGTTGGAGATACTAGCCGTATTACCAATCGTCGTCACCGCATTACCCGTCACGTTGACGTTTGTCGTTCCGGTTATCGTCGTAGCACCTGTAACACCCACTGTATTGCCGGCGAGCGTCAGTGTTTGGCCACTGTTACCGATCGTCGTCGTGCCATCACCACTGGTGGTATTGATCGTCGTGTTACCGTTGACGTCCGTCACACCGTTGATCGTAGTAGCACCGTTGACCGTTGTGGCACCGGTTACCGTCACCGTGCCGGCCGTGTTGCCGATCGCCGTAGCTGCTGTGCCCGTGGTGTTGATGTTCGTTGCACCAACAACCGTGGTTGCACCCGTTACCGTTGTGGTACCGGTGATGCCAACCGTGCTACCGGCAAGTGCCAGTGAGTTCGAGCTGTTACCGATCGACGTTGTGCCGTCGCTGGCGGTAGTGTTGATCGTCGTGTTACCGTTGACGTCCGTCACACCGTTGATTGTTGTCGGGCCGGCCACTGTTACAGCACCCGTACCATTACCAATCGACGTCGCAGCCGTACCGGTTGTGCTGATACCAACATTGCCGTTGCTGTTGAGTGCAAGTTGTGTTGCTCCCGACGTGTTGAACGTCAGAGCGCCACCTGTGCCTGTGCGAACAAAGCGTGACGACGTGATGGCGTTCTCACCGTCGGTTGCATCTCCAAGGCGATACTGACCGGCGCTGTACTCTACACCTTCGTTTGCTGTACCGGTGAGCGTTGTAGCGCGTACCTGGTTGCTGCCGTTGAGTGTGAGCATCTGCGTTGGCGTTGCATCGTTCGTAACACCACCGAGAACAATGTTGCCCGTCGTGCCGGCATTGATCGTGACCGTTGTCGAGCCAGCTGCCGTGTTGCCGATCGTCGTGTTCTGATTGCCCGTGGTGTTGATGCTCGTTGCACCTGTTACCGTTGTCGTACCTGTGACATCAACCGTGTTGCCGGTGAGTGTCAGGGTGTTCGAGCCATTGCCGATCGCCGTTGTGCCGTCGCTGGCAGTCGTGTTGATCGTCGTGTTACCGTTGACGTCCGTCACACCGTTGATCGTCGTGGCCCCGTTGACAATAGTAGCGCCTGTAACCGTCGTGGCACCTGTGATACCAACCGTGTTTCCGGTGAGCGTCAGGGTGTTCGAACCATTACCGATAGCCGTTGTGCCGTCGCTGGCGGTCGTGTTGATCGTCGTGTTACCATTGACGTCCGTCACACCGTTGATCGTTGTGGCACCGTTGACAATTGTAGCGCCTGTAACAGTGGTGGCTCCCGTGATACCAACCGTGTTGCCGGTGAGTGTCAGGGTGTTCGAGCCATTGCCGATCGCGGTTGTGCCGTCGCTGGCAGTCGTGTTGATCGTCGTGTTACCGTTGACGTCCGTCACACCGTTGATCGTTGTAGTACCGTTGACAATTGTAGCGCCCGTTACCGTCGTGGCACCCGTGATACCGACCGTGTTGCCGGTGAGCGTCAGGGTGTTCGAGCCATTACCGATCGCCGTTGTGCCGTCGCTGGCAGTCGTGTTGATCGTCGTGTTACCGTTGACGTCCGTCACACCGTTGATTGTCGTGGCACCGTTGACCGTTGTGGCACCCGTTACTGTCGTGGCACCAGTGATACCGACCGTGTTGCCGGTGAGCGTCAGGGTGTTCGAGCCATTACCGATCGATGTTGTGCCGTCGCTTGCCGTCGTGTTGATCGTCGTGTTACCGTTGACG
>VEQR01000017.1 GCA_018883125.1 Candidatus Kapaibacterium sp. | reverse complement strand
CCAAAACCTGCAACCTGTCATGCACACCACCATCGCTATTATCGGTTCCGGACCTGCCGGATTTACTGCTGCACTCTATGCCAGTCGTGCCAATCTTGGTGTAACGATCTTTGAGGGTACGCAGCCGGGTGGACAGCTAACCATCACCACTGAAGTAGAGAACTATCCTGGCTTTGAGCACGGCATCATGGGGCCGGAGCTTATGGAGGTCTTCCGCAAGCAGGCCCATCGTTTTGGTGCGGTGTCTCGCTACGAGATGATCACGAAGGTTGACTTTTCTGCTCGCCCCTTTTCCCTAACCAACGAACGCGGCGAGGTCACCACTGCAGACGCAGTGATCGTTGCCACCGGTGCAACGGCCAAGCTTTTGGGGGTGCCGGGTGAGAGCGAGTACATGGGTTACGGTGTTAGCGCCTGTGCCACCTGCGACGGGTTCTTCTTCCGAGGTCAGCGCGTATTCGTTGTTGGAGGGGGCGATACGGCAATGGAGGAAGCGAACTATCTCACACGGTTTGCCGAATCGGTGACGATCGTCCATCGTAGGGAAGACTTCCGCGCGTCGAAGATCATGCTTGACAGGGCTCGCAGTAATCCGAAGATCTCGTTCCTTTTGAACAGCGTTGTCGACGAATATGTTGGCGTGACGACCGACGCCGGAATGAAAAAGCTCACGCATCTGCGTGTGCGTGATATCGTGAGCGGTGCAGTGCAGGACATTGAAGCCGATGGCGCATTTGTGGCCATCGGACATCAGCCGAATACGCATCTGTTTGCGGGACTCCTCGATATGGATGATGTAGGCTACATCACAACCATTGGCAAGTCATCTGTCACCAACATCCCGGGCGTATTCGCCTGCGGTGATGCACAGGACAGCGTGTACCGCCAGGCCATCACTGCTGCAGGATCTGGCTGCATGGCGGCGATAGATGCCGAACGCTGGCTCGAAGCCCAGCACGCCGGCTGAGCAAACAAAAGGTGCGGACAAAGCCGGATTATTCGACGATGGAGTACGTCGGCTTGTACTTCTTGATGTCCGTTGCCACATTCTTGGCCTCAGCAAGGCTTGAAAAACCCCAGAGCTTGATGCGATAACGGGTCATGCCATCCTCGAGGACCGGTTCATAATAGGCGTTCAGCTTGCGGTCCTTCCACTGCTTCAGGCGCAGCATAGCGGTCTGCTCGTTGTCGACCTGCTCAACGGTGATCGTATGACTTGCCTTTCCGTCAACGATGATTTGCGCCTCGACTCGGTTATTCAGCAGACGCCGTGTGCCGTCTGTCTGGAAGTAATATCGAGGTTTACGGCTTCCTTCGGAGCGCACGATGATCTGCGATGCGATAACACCGTTGGCGATGAGGAATGAGCGGACCTGTTTCGCACGATCGAGAGCCCGTGCATCGGCGTTGGGTCCAACATCGCTGCTGACGTGCCCAACCAGCTCAATGCTCATCGCCGGGTTCTGGGACAGTACTTCACTGATGACAAGCAGTGACTGATAGTATTCACGCAGGTCTGTATCGGTTGTGTCCCTGAAGAGGGCAACGATCGATGGGTTGGTCTCGATCGACATATCGAGTGGTGTGAGCGCGATCGAATCGACGATCGGTAATGAGGTAGACTCTGATTCCAGGCGCAGGCGCAGCCATGGGGTTTCGCAGTTGACGAAGTCCTGCACATCGGCCTGCACGGACACCTCCGTTGACCACTTCTGGGCGTAGAGTATCTCGCGGACGATATCGCCGATGGCATTCGTCTCATCCGGTTGCACGGTGTAGATGCGTCCACCAGTTGATGAGGTGATGTAGCGAAGGGGCTGGCCTGCCGCTTCAAGTCCGACGCGTATCACGAACACCGGTATGCGTGCATCACGAGCCAGACGTACAACATCCATCGTGGTGCTGAAGGGCGTGGCATTATCAGGTGTTGCCGTAACGATGACCAGGGCTCGACGCTCGGGCGAGTTTGATAGGATGCGGCAGGCGTTTTGTGATGCACTGTACAGCGACGAGAGTCCGTCGGCCATTGGCACATCTTCAAGCTTGAAATTGGCGTTGAGCTCAGATGCCGGGCCCATCGGCAGAACGGTGGTAAACGTTTGGTTGTAAACACCCACGCCGATCATATCGTCATCACTGATACCGGCAAGCCCCCTCTGAAGACTCAACGTAACATCGCGCGTCAGTGTGCCCGAGAGCATTGAGTTGTCGCACATCACAAACATGCTCACCGACTGAGGCTTCATCTCTGCATTCGCTGCCTTGATCATCTTGATTGCAAACTGTGATGGGTTTGCGCCCCTGCAGGCAACCTCGGCAATAATCGGCATCCGGTCGAGCGAGACCGGGAGTAGGTTCCCTTCGGCATCCAGGGCAATGATCGTTGCCCGCACTTCACCGGCCGTGGATTCATCGATTCCCATCACCCTTAGCCGAGCAGCCGGGATCGACGGATCCGATTGCATTCCGCGCATATAGCTGCTGCGGGATTCCGAACGCGGCAGCCCAGGTCCTGTTGAAATGTCCTGGGCCATTGCCGAGAGGGTGAAAATGATCGATGCCAGCAGGAGAAGGATGGCGTTCATGCGGTGCGTCAGGATGGTTGTTCGTCGGGCGCAGTGAACGCAAACGATATCCGCCCCGTGTCGTCGGCATCAACCGTTACCTGTTCACCGGCACGAACATCCGCACCAAGCACATGCAAAGCAAGTGGATCAGTAACGTATCGCTGAATCACCCGCTTGAGTGGACGGGCCCCGAGCTGCACATCATAGCCTCGTTTACCAAGCCAGTCCATACATTCCTGCGTTACAACGAGGTCGATGCCCAGCCCCTTCATGCGTGCGGCAACGTCGGCGATCTGCAGCTCGGCGATCCTCTGGACTTCCGATGGGACAAGGGGCTTAAACAGGATTATCTCGTCAATACGATTGAGAAACTCGGGTCGAAGGCGCCGTTTGAGCAGGTCGATGATCTCAAGTCGCATCTGAGAGGTGATCTCATCGCGGTTTTCTTCGGTCACCTCGAGAAGCCGGTCCTGCATGAGTTCCGAACCAAGGTTCGAGGTCATGATGATTATCGCATTCTTGAAGTCGACCTCCCGGCCCTGACCATCAGTGAGTCGCCCGTCGTCAAGCAACTGGAGCAGGACGTTGAACACATCCGGATGGGCCTTTTCGATCTCATCGAGAAGAACAACCGAGTAGGGCCGGCGTCGAACAGCCTCGGTCAGCTGGCCCCCTTCCTCGTATCCGACGTATCCCGGAGGAGCACCGATGAGCCGGGCCACAGAATGTTTTTCCATGTACTCGCTCATATCGATACGCACAAGGGCGGCATCATCATCGAACAGGAACTCCGCCAGGGCTCGTGCCATCTCGGTTTTGCCGACGCCCGTTGATCCGAGAAATACGAATGAACCGATTGGTCGCTTTGCGTCTTGCAGCCCGGCTCGAGAGCGACGAATGGCGTTGGATACTGCCACTACGGCTTCGTGCTGACCGATCACACGTTCATGCAGGCGATGCTCCATGGAAAGCAGCTTCGTTCGCTCCGATTCGAGCATCCTACTAACGGGAATACCTGTCCACTTAGCCACGACCTCGGCAATATCGGCGTCGTCGATCTCTTCCTTCAGCAGCGCTGAGTCCTTTTGCACGGACTCGAGTTCGGTATTCGCCGCGGCGAGCTTCTTTTCCAGTTCAAGGATTCTTCCATAGCGGAGTTCGGCAACCGTACCGTAGTCACCTACACGTTCAGCATCGGCCGCGCGCACCTTGACGTCTTCGATCTCCGCCTTCGTTGCTCGGATTTCTTGGATGTGCTGCTTCTCAAGCTCCCAGCGTGCTTTGAGAGCTGAATGTTGCGTGCGCAGTTCTGAGAGCTCGCGGTCGATCTCCTCAAGGCGTCGCTTTGTGGCCAGTCGAATGTCGTCTGCCATGTGGTCGTTCAGTAGAGTGTGAATTAACGCCACCCAAAGACGAATAAGACCTATCTCTATGGTATCACGGCTTCACCTCCACCGAGCTATCGCGATGTTGGCGCAAGTGTGTATTTTGGCGGCGTTTGTTACGAAAGGGAAGTGCCGAATGGACCCACTGCTGCGACTGGTGATTATCATCGTTCAGAGCTATCTGATCGGTGCCATGCCTTTTGCACTGATCATTGGAAAGCTTTTCTACGGTGTTGATGTTCGCACGCTCGGCAGCGGCAACCTTGGCAGCACCAATGTGTACCGTAACCTGGGTTGGAAGGCCGGTTTGGCCGTGCAGATCCTTGACATTGCCAAGGGGCTTGTTCCGGTTCTGCTTGTGGCCTCATTTTTCGACACACAAATGCCGTTTGAGAATCACACCCCATTCGAGGATTCGACGGTGGTTCGGCTGATTGCCGGCGTTACGGCAGTGGTTGGTCACATGTGGAGCGTGTTCGCCGGCTTTCGGGGTGGCAAGGGTATCAATACGTCAATGGGGATGCTGATCGCTGTTGCTCCGGTTGAGCTTGCCATTGCCGCCATGGTGTTCCTGCTACTGCTGGGATCGTTTGGATACGTCTCTCTTGGATCGATTGTGGCTGCCGTGGTGATTCCCATCACGATGTTCGTCCGACGCAACGTTCTGCATGTTGAGATCGATGGCTACCTAACACTCATCTGCTTTCTGATCGCCTTGTCGCTTATGGTTCTTTATGCCCACCGGTCGAACCTCAAGCGCCTGCGCGAGGGAACAGAGCACCGATTCCACCGGTTTATGGTCCTGCGTCGCAAGCATCAGCACTCATGAAGGTTGGGATTCTTGGTGCCGGAGCCTGGGGCACGGCAATTGCGCACGTGGCCGCCGGGAACTGTCCGTCGGTACTGATATGGGCGCGAGAGCAGGAGGTTGTTGACGAGATCAATGCTCACCGACGAAACAGTCGGTTCCTTCCCGGTGCGCTGCTGTCCGATGCGGTGAGTGCAACGGTTATCAAGGAAGACCTCATTGGCTGTGATGTCATCATCAATGCCACGCCGACGCAGTTCGTTCGCTCGACGGTGACCAGTGATGTTGTCAATGGGTCGATCGTCGTCAACCTTGCCAAGGGGATCGAGCGCGGAACCCACCTGCGCGTCTCGGAAGTGCTGCAGCATGTAGCCCCCTCCATGAGATCCTATGTGGTGCTCTCCGGACCGAGCCATGCCGAGGAGGTTATCAGTGGCATGCCAACAACGGTTGTGTGTGCTGGACGCGACAAGCACGTCGTGGGCCAGGTCCAGTCGATCCTTATGACCCCAACCTTTCGCGTGTATGCCAGCGACGATGTTGTTGGCGTGGAGATCGGCGGAGCGCTGAAAAACGTCATCGCGATCGCTGCGGGAATTGTTGACGGACTTGGAATGGGAGACAATACCAAGGCGGCATTGATCACGCGCGGACTCGCGGAGATCACGCGTCTTGGTGTAGCCCTCGGTGCAGATACACAGACGTTCTTTGGACTGGCCGGGCTTGGCGATCTCTTTGTGACGTGTACGTCGAGGCACTCTCGTAATCGGGCTGTTGGAGAGCGCATCGGACGTGGAGAGACGTTAGATCAGATCCTTGCCACGATGTCGGCCGTTGCCGAGGGTGTGCCAACTACGCAGGCCGCGCTCGAACTTGCCTCTGCTGTGGGTGTTGAACTTCCGATCACGGAACGTGTGTCGAAGATTCTGCTTGGCCAAGCCGATGCCGAAGAATCCGTCCGGATGCTCATGATGCGTCCGGCTCGCGAGGAGTGACATCCCTCGGTGCAATACCTGCGGACATCGCATTCACTACGGGCTATGCGATGTCGTCCCCAGCAAGCGTTCGAACCTTGAGTTCGGCGTTTTCCAGATAGGCGCGGCAAGATTCGGCCAGCTGCATCCCTTCTTCGTATAAGCGTAATTGTTCATCGATCGGGGCTTCCCCTCGATCAAGAAGCGTGGCGATCTCTTCGAGACGCTTGAGCTGTTCCTCAAGTGGTTTCTGCTTTGTGTCCTTGGTCGTTGCCATGGGATGTTCCCGTTGTTGATTCACGTTGATGAACACTCTGAACCGTTGCAGCAAGCACATCGTGCTGACGTCGGATCTCGATCTCATCGCCCGGATCGATCGGATCACTTGCGTTGATCACCATGCCGTTGCGTGCGATCACCGCGTATCCCCGCTGCAGTGGCGAGAGCGGATGAAGGCTCACGAGCAATGCCGCTGTATGGTCGATGCGGAGTCGGCGCATATTGATACTCTGAAGTATTGTCCGAGAGAGTCGCGTTGTCTGGTCGTCGATTCTCTGCGACCGCATGTTGATCCGCTCTGTCAAACGTCGTGCTGCGCGCCCATCCGTAAACGAATTGGCAATCTGCTGAAGGTTCAAAATTGTACCACTGATGTCCGAGATCATTCTCTCACGCAGAGCATCGATGCCGCGAAGGAGATCGTCGGCCGTGATCGGTGTGACCAGCTCGGCTGCTGCCGTGGGAGTTGGAGCACGCACGTCGGCCACAAAATCCGAGATCGTTACGTCGGTTTCATGACCGACCGCAGAGATGACCGGAACACCGCTATTGAGAATCGCATTGGCAACCGTTTCGGTATTGAAGCACCAGAGGTCTTCGAGGGATCCACCGCCGCGACCAACGATGATCACGTCCACGTCCTGCCGGTTAAGCTCTGCGATGGCATTGGAGATATCCCGTGAGGCTTGCTCGCCCCCTTGCACAATAGTCGGACGGAACACCACCTCGAGCGCCGGGAAGCGTCGGCCAATGGTGGTGAGCATGTCCCGAATCACCGCTCCGGTGGGTGAGGTAGCGATTCCGACACGACGAATAGGACGAGGTAGGGGGCGCTTGCGGGCAGGATCAAAATATCCGAGGGCCCGGAGCTTTTCCTTGAGCTGTTCAAAGGCCTTGTGCAGATCTCCTATGCCTTCGGGCTCCATGAGGGTGCAGTCGATCTGATACTTGCCCTGAGGTGCAAATACACTCAGGCGTCCGTGGACCACAACCCGCATGCCATCCTGCGGGGTGAATCTCAGCGTTCTGGATTTCCACATGACACCCGGGATCTGGGCGTCGGCATCCTTCAGCGTAAAGTAGCGATGTCCGGAACTGTGGTGCTTATAGTTCGAGATTTCACCCACCACAACAACCTCACCGATGCCAACTTCAAGGAGCCCCTTGATGGCATGGGTTAGTTCGGAAACGCTGACTGGTTGCTCATTCATGTTCGGCAAAGATCGACATTCGCCGCAGACCGTAAATTGCGCCATGGTAGGTTTTGGATTTGACGTTCATCGTCTCGAGCCCGGACGCCCCCTTATCCTTGGGGGCGTTGACATTCCGTCACCGCATGGGACCGTTGCGCACAGCGACGGCGACGTGGTCTTTCACGCCCTGGTCGATGCACTTCTCGGAGCGCTCGCCCTGGGCGATATCGGAGAGCATTTCCCCGACACAGATCCACGGTGGAAGGGGGCTGCCAGCAACCAGTTCGTTGAACATGCTGTGCAGCTTGTGCGATCATCCGATTGCCGCATCGTGAACGTTGATTGCACGCTTGTGCTGGAGTCACCGAAGATCCTGCCCTATAAGCAGCAGATGCGCGAGAACATTGCGCAGCTCTGCGGACTGCCAATGGAACGCGTTGCCGTGAAAGCCACCACCAGCGAACGCATGGGATACGTTGGACGCAAGGAAGGCGTTCACGCCTTTGTCATCTGTGAAGTGCAGAGTGTATGAGATTGTTCGTCGCAGTTCTGCTCCTGATCATCGGTACGCTTGAGCTGCGTGCCGATGCTGGCGAACCGCTGCGATATGTTGTGGGTGGAACATGGCAGGGCCGCCGCGTTGATTCACCGAGTGATACGTCTCGACGTCTGATCATTTATCCTCGTCCGGCGTGGGATGCATCATCGTCGACGTTGGCGGTGTTCGATGCCAAGCAACGGACATTCGTCGAATGCGCACAGACGCTGAACGTCCTCGATGCGGCATTCTTCCATGTCGGCATACTCGTCGTGCATCGTCGTGATGCCGACATCCTGTTGCGACTGCTCACCGCAGATGGTACTAAAACCATTGTCGACGATGTTCGGCTGAGCAGAGTACAGGGCACAGCGGGGCACGTAGCCGTGCGGATGGAAGTCAGTGAGAATGGCACCAGAGCACTCGTGCTGGTTGGCGATGCCTTGTATGCTGTTACCGGCACAGCAGAGGATGCCAGCTACGACATGATTCATGCTGTTCGGATTAGCTTTACCTCACAGCTCATTGAGCAGGGAGTCTTCGCCGCCGGATTTGTTTCCTCACATCGTGGCCAGGGAGTTGTCTTCGCGTATCGGCTAGGTCCGGTTGCCTTTCTTGCGCGCACAGACTCGACAATGCGCATTGTAAGCTCTCACATGGTTCCCATGGCCGAGGTTTCGCGCATGGAACAGGTTGGCTCGAGCGTGATCCTGTATTCCTCTCTGGCTGAAGCCAGTGGCTGCGTCCTTACCGTGCTTGACCTCGACAACGAATCTGTTCTGACGCGCTCACTGACCGTTGACGAATCACGTGTGACGGCGTTTCAGCGGGATGGCGCACGGATGCTTGCCGTGTTGACCACGCGCAGTGGACGTCCAGAGATCGTCTGCATGCCCCTTGCCTTATCCCTCGAACGAATGCCTGCCGGAACCGTGATCCCCGGTGACTACGGTTCACCGAGGATGCTTCGAGCATTCGGAGACACCATTGTTGCGATCTTCTCTGGTGGAATTGCCCTGGTGCGATCTACGGGCGAGATACTCGCACGGAATACGCTCTCTACCGCTGTACCGGAACGTGCTGAACTCCGAGGTGCAGATAATGAACTGCTGATACGTTCACCGTCGTTCTCAATTTCTTTGCAGAAGATCAATCAGCCGCTCTGGTTTGTGTCGCGATCCTGGGATGCACTGTTGCGGACGGTGATCCCGGCACTTTTCGTGATAAGTCTCGGTGCTCTCTTCTTTGTCTACAGGCGCCAGCGTCGGTTTCTTGAGGCGATCATCGATACGCCCGGAGCCGGAATTGTAGTCTTCATCGATGTGAACGGTCGGCTTGTTCGGGTGAACGATCGTGCGGCTTCGTTGCTCCGCATCACGACCGATGTTCCGATGGGGCGAATGTTCGAATCGTATATGTCACAGCCGGGACTCGAGCAGTTGCGGCAGTTCATTGACAGGGTCCGTCATTCGCGAGAATCACATACAGATCGTATCACAATGTCTCGAGCCGACGAGACAAAGGAGTACATGATAAGCTCAACGCCCATCCTCGGTACCTTGGGGTCATCGCGCGGCATGTTGTTCTCGGGCATCGACATTACGGAAACGCTTGAGCAGCGGCGTCTCGTGAACTGGGCGCAGCTTGCTCACGACATGCAGACGAACCTCTCAACGATCCGATTGAATGCCGAACAGTTTCGCGGCGTGGACGGTACGGGTGATGATGAACGCCGCCGTCGCATCCTGTTCCAGGTTGGTGTGCTGATCGATCGTGTTCGCGACCTGCTTGGTGTTGCGCGCTCGGATGTCTTTCAGCGCACAACGGTTCACAGTGCCGAGCTTTGCACTGAGGTGCGGCATGAATTCGATCCGGCAATGTTCCCGCATGTGACGTTTTCCATGAAGCTCCGTGGTACGCTCATGCAGGCTGACCGGATGAAGCTTTCGCGTGCCGTCCGCAATGCGGTAGAGAATGCGATCAAAGCTCTTCGGAATCAGCCAGGTACGGTAGAGATCTCAACCTGGTTTGATCGGTCCAACGTTTTTATTTCCGTCAGTGATACCGGTGTGGGCATGGATCCCGAGACAATGGCCAATATGATGAAGCCATACTTCAGCACATCCAATGATGGGTCTGGCCATGGAATTGGAACAATGATCATGCACCACGTGACGAAGCTTCATGGTGGAACGATCCGCGTGACAAGCGAACCCGGACGGGGCACGCAGGTCGTCTTCCGCATTCCACACGGCATGGAGCCGAAGGACAAGATCCGTTCATTAGCGGCGGAGCAGGTCTCGTGACGTCGGATGAACGACAATCTCTCCGCGGCAAACGACTCATGGCGCTGGATTTTGGTCTCAAGCGCATCGGCGTTGCCGTTTGTGATGAACTCCATATCATCGTTTCTACGCGCCCCGTCATCGACAACACGCCTCAGGTGCTGGATGAGCTTCATCGCCGGATCACAACCGAGCGCACCGAGGCACTGCTCATCGGCGTGCCGCGTCTTCACGACGACCGTAGCACACCGATCATTGAGGCCGCATTGACGTTTATCAGCAGCGTTCGAGAGCATGTGTCGATCCCGGTCTTCGAGGTCGACGAGGCATTCTCAACTCAGGAAGCTCGGCAGCGGATGATCCGCTCGGGGATGAAGAAGAAACAACGTCAGCAGCGTGGCGTCAAGGATCAGTTTGCCGCTGCCGTGATCCTCGACGGCGTGCTCGAAGAACTTCGATCGTCACAACCATTGAGCGAACATTGATGATTCAACGCATGATCATCGCTGCCGTCCTGACCTTTGCCGCATCATGCATTACGCTGATGGCACAGGCGGGCAATCGGGTTCAAAAGGCTCTGGCAGGCGAAGCCGGGGAGCGACTTTACGCCGACGTTATGATGGTGCCGCGTGCATCGATGGACTCGGCCGATCTCTTCGTGAGCTTTCGGGTTGCCCATGATGCACTGACCTTTACCCGAGTTACCGACATGTTGAACAATGCAGGGAACTACTCTGCGGAGTTCACACTCAGTGTAGAGGTTCGTGACTCGATCGGAGTGATCCGCTCGCGTGTGCGATTCAAGGACACGGCCTACGTGAATTCCTATGAGGAATCGATTGATCGTGCTGCTATGCACCACGGCAGTTGCCGAGTTGGCCTTGCTCCCGGAACATATCGTGTGATCCTTGAGACGCTTTCACAGCGTGATGCAAATAAGCGCTCCGTCACATTGTCGCCGATATCCTTCACACCACGATCGAAGACCCTGAAGGCAACGGGATTCATTGGACTCGAGCGCAAGCAAGGGGCTTCTTGGACCATTGAGCCCCTTGTCTTCAACCGAACGGTGCCTTTTGGTAGTAAGACCTGCACGGCGGTCTTCATCACGGCCGACTCCGGCGGTGCCACGTACGACTACACCATTCGACAGATGCCGTATGGTCCGAAGGACATCCGTTGGTGGATCGATGCCGATTACTCCGGCACGGTTCGCTCACGCGCAGACGTCACCATCCGAGGGCAGTTTGAATCCAATCGCGCAGCTCAACTGGTACTGGAGCAGACGCCAGGTTCAGGTATGCCAATGGTCATGATTCCGATCGACGCGCCTCAGTTGGTCCCCGGTAACTACCTCGTGCGTATCGTCCGGAAAGGGGGAAAGGATACCATCGAGTTTCCGTTCCAAGTGCAATGGGAGTTCATACCACAGTCATTACGCACACTCCGCTATGCCATTGACGCTCTCGTCTACGTCTGTCCGGAAGATCAACTTGATTCGCTCAAAGAGGGATCAGATGTGCAGAATCGGGAACGCCTAATGTCGTGGTGGCGCCGCATGGACCCAACGCCGGTAACGGCCTACAACGAGCGCTTGGCCGAGTACTACACTCGCGTTGATCATGCGTCGATCGCGTTCTCGTCGGTGATCGAGCCCGATGGTGTGTTTACCGATCGCGGGAAGGTGTACATTCTTTTTGGTCGGCCAACCAAGATCGACAAGAAACTCTCACGCTCGGGAGCATCCGTCGAGACATGGACCTATCGCAGCGGTGTTCGCAAGACCTATGAGTTCGAGGTCAGTACCGACGGTGTGTACCGACTGAAGACGATCACCGATACACGCTAGCATCAGGCGTTCTCCAGCGGTTCCCAGCCCTCACCTTCGCAAGGGGGCTCCTCGGACGTTACATGGACGTCCATGATCGTGCACAGCTGGTTCGTTTCGTTGAAGTACCGGCATGCTCCGCAGAGTGTACCAACTGTGATCCGTTCGACAGTTTCATGAAAGGCCTGATGCTGAAGCCACGCCGGGTAGATCCCCAGTCCCCACAGGCTCAGCATGGCCGTCCACCAGACAATTGTCGCATCTGCAACCTGTGCAAGGGCAATGCAGATAAGCCCAAGCAGTGCCACTCGGATCATGGCGGCGGTCACAATGGAACCGGTCGTGTAGTAGGGCCTGTCCACCGCATCTACGGGCTCCCGCATGCGCAGCAAGAGAAGGTCCATCCATCGGTCATTGCGGGGACGTTGATTCATGTGCCAGGTCCTTTGCGCGCGTAACTTCGCCCCTTCCACTGAGACCCCTGCGATGAATATGCCCATCGAATGGAGTTGATACCGATCATGATGGTCCAGAGTGCGGTGACAGGTTGAATGACGGCATGCCAGAGCGGCATGCGAAAGCGTCCGCCGATCATGAGACGAATCATACCGGCGGCCAGAAGCGCAAATGACGATGTGAGCATCATTGTGGTGTCTGACCAGCGATATGCGGCGATGAGTGCGCCAACGGGCAGCACGTAGGTGTGCAACAGATGACCGAGAAATAGCAGCGTCACCGGAAGGTTGTACTGTGTGGCCGGGAACATGTTCTTGGAAAAGCCTCGTGTGACCTCCGCTGCGCCCGTGTACATGTGACAGGACACAGCATCCGTGCCGTCGACCAAGGCAATGCGCTGGCCCGATGCTTTTACCGCACGGGCAAGAAAGACATCTTCGACAAGTGAGTTCCAGACGGCGGTGTGTCCGCCAATGGTCTCATAGCCTCTCCTTGTAAAGCACATGAACTGTCCGTTGGCAGCTGAAAGCGACACGCGCGGATTACTCATGATGAGACTATTCGGCAGATAGGAGAAGTACAACACATGCACCATCGGAATCACCGCATGTTCCCCGAACGAGGACAGCACCTGGTAGGGAACCATCGAGAACATTGCCAGATCATTACGCCGAAGAAAGGCGATTGATCGTACGACTGTATCCGGTTGATGAACCGTGTCGGCATCGGTAAACAGCAGTACATCGGCAGAGGTTGCCTGTGACAGTTGATGGCATGCCCACGACTTGCCGACCCATCCCTCGGGAAGGGGGCTCCCGTTGATCACGTGCAGGTTGGCGAACTGCTTCGTCAAACGCTCCAGTATAGCGCCTGTGGAGTCCGTGGAGGCATCGTTGAGGACAATCACTTCGAGGTTGCGATGCGTCTGCGTGCATGCTGAACGCACGCAGGCTTCGATGCAGCGCTCTTCGTTCCGGGCAGGAATAAGAACAGCGACCGATGTCTGCGTCACGTCGCCCGTATTCTCAACCCGCGGCAGCCGGGCAAACCGCAGAAGGTTGAAGATGCTGATGGACAGCAGCACGCAGCACACTCCAAAGGCCGAAGCCGATAGCCACCAGAGCATGGCGTACCACGATGACGTCGTGCCGGCAACGGCAGAAAACCAGTCGAACATTGAACCCATGCACCAAGCTACGAACCATCGGGATTCGGTAGCTTTGCGGCCTCATGGGCACTTACTGATATGCGCATTCTGTCGGGACTTCAGCATGACCATTGCCACATGCTCCACGGGCCGGGAACCTATGAGTGGTGGTACACTGATGCGCTTGATTCATCAGGCGAATGGGGCGTTGTGATGATCCTCTTCAGAGGCATGCCAATGTCACCAGACTATCTTGCCAACCCCTCGGATCTTCAAGGGGGCTATGCTCTAAGTATCTATCATCGCGGTGTGCGCATTGCCTTTGCCTTTGGCGGACATCCTTTGGATCGCTGTTGCTTTGCTGGTGATGATGTTCATGTTTCGATGCCGGGCGCTGAGCTTCGCCTCACTGACGAGGTGCTAAAGATGACCATTGACGCGCCGTGTGGTAATGATGGACGCAGGGCACGTGTTGCCGTGACGATGAACGTTGGTAGCTGTAGAGCACATGCCCCAGACATCATCGATGATCCTCACGCTTGGATCCTTGCCGCACCACGATCGCGTGCCACAGTGAATATCCAGATTCATGAGGCACACGGGGAGGTTGTTACCAGAGACCTCTGCGCAATCGCCTATCATGATCACAACATGGGTGCGCGGGCTATGGCGGTTGACTTTCGTGACTGGTATTGGGGCCGACTCCACACGGAGCATCAAACGCTTGTGTACCTTGTGACGAAACGTTCAGCTGATGAGACGAGCTGGTTTGGACGAGTTCTCGACGACGGAAATGTTGAGGAGTTCAGTGAGGTTAGCATCACACTCCAGCGACCACGGTTGTCGATGATGGGACTTCGGTATCATCAGCGCATCATCCTGAGCGGTCGCGATTCCAAGGGTAACCTCGTCAGCGCAGAGTGCCTGAATGCACGCGTGTGCGAGGACGGCCCATTCTATCAGCGATACATAAGCCGATGGCGTATCGATGGCGCAGAAGCAGGGTTGGGTATGTCCGAATACATGGACGTAAGCCGTCTTTCGAAGGCATGGATACGCCCCTTTCTGCGACTGCCATGGGTGGTATCTTCGTAGCTATGGCCGGCCGCATTCACATCCTTCCTGAATTCATTGCCAACCAGATCGCTGCTGGTGAGGTGGTACAAAGACCCGAGTCTGTGGTGAAGGAACTCGTCGAGAACTCCATCGATGCGGGTGCCGAGTCGGTAACGGTTGTTGTGCAGGGGGCTGGCAAGAACCTGATCCACGTCATCGATGATGGATCCGGTATGTCGCGCGAGGACCTTGAGCTCTGTCTTGTGCGTCATGCGACCAGTAAGATTCGAACCGAGGAAGATCTCCATCGCATTGCCACACTGGGATTTCGTGGCGAGGCTATGGCGTCGATTGCGGCAGTGGCGGATGTAGAGGTGCGCACGCGCAGCCGCGATTCGGAACTTGGCTGGACGCTCACATCGCAACCCGGGAAGCCCCTTGCCGTTGCTCCGGCTGCTAACGATGTTGGCACGCAGATTCTTGTGCGGCAGCTCTTTGCCTCCGTGCCCGGACGTCGGAAGTTTCTCAAGTCCGACCTCACAGAGTTCCGCTATATCAGCGAAACGATGCAGACCCTCGCACTATCCCGACCATCGGTTCGCTTCGTCTTCTACGACGGCCCAACAAGGATCTTTGATCTTGCACCGTCCGATCTGCCGACGCGCGTTGCACGGGTGCTGTCACTTGACGCGCAACGCTCGCTCGTGGAAGTGGAATCCTTGGACAATGGTATCGCAGTGCGCGGATACGTTGGTCGGGAGAATGCTGTTCGACAGAACCGGGGCGGACAATTCTTGTTTTTGAACGGACGTCCGATCAAGAGTCGATCGTTGGCTCATGCTGTCAATCAAGCGTATGAGCATTTGATCAACGATCGGGAGTTTCCGGTGTTTGCGCTGTTTTTGGACGTCGATCCCGAGCGAGTGGATGTGAACGTGCATCCGCAGAAGCACGAGGTGAAGTTTGACGATGAACGCTCCGTGTATCTGCTACTGCAGGATTCCGTGATGCGGGCATTATCGGCCGCCCACATCATTCCTCCGGTACTGTCCAACGTTTCGATCGCCTCCAACCCGTTGCGGTCGCTGCCATCTACCCCCGATGGTGGCGGTATGGTTGTCAATCGGCTAACGGGTGAGATCCTGCCTCAGCGCGTGCCGGATTTCGATCGCCCCATGACGACTTCGTCGCCACGATTCACGATTGCCCATCGGCAGGGCTACGACGCTCTGTTTGCGCCAATTCCGGCGCCGGAAGACTCCGGAACCGTGCTGCATGCGTCGTCTGAACGAATCATTTGCATGATGCCGAATGGCATCATGGTGGTGCGCCCCGTTGCCGCTGCAGAGCGGGTCTTCTTTGAGCAGATCATGGCGCAGTCCAACGGCAGTGTTGTGCCACAAACCTTGTTGTTTCCGGTGGAAATCGCCGTTGATGCCAGGCGCGCGGCGCTCATAGAGGAGCATTCGGAACTCATTAGGTCATCGGGCTTTGTGCTCGATGTTTATGATGGTATCGTTACCATCTCTGCCGTTCCATCAGTGATTGCGCCGGGTGAAGAGCACGTTGTGATCGACGAGCTCATCCAAGCAATGACCGAGGTAGAGTCGGCTCCGGTGCTGAATCGTCACGAGACGATCGTGGCCAATCTGTCGCGTCAGTATGCACGGCGCAGCATTACCGGCATGAATCCTGAGCGTGCCGAAGGTCTCGTGCGGCAGCTCCGTCAGTGCAATATCACGCACCATACTCCGTTCGGGCAGCCAACATTTACGATGATATCCTTCGAAGAACTTGATAAGAGGTTGTCATGACAGCTCGGACACTTGGCAGGGGGCTCGGCACTGCCATCTTGGTAATCATGTTCTCATTTTCAGCGTCAACGCTCAGCGCTGCGGCTGATGAAGACCTTGATTCATTGGTCAAATGGCTCTCCGGATCGTTCTCTAGTCAACGTCAGTCTACCGTCGACACGGCCTACTTCCATGTCGACCTGCACATGAGTCGAATTTGGAATGACCGAACAGATGGGATCTGGATGATCGTAGAGCAGGCGATGGCAACATCGCCCCAAGCCCCTTATCGTCAGAGAGTGTATAATATCAAGCGTGTCGAAGAGAACATGATCGAGCTCGTCGTCTACGCGTGGAAGGACGCCAAGCGTGTGATCGGCGGTTGGAAAGATCCGTCGCTGGTGGCGGACCTTTCTCCGGTGGACCTAACGCTGAGAAGGGGCTGCGAGGTATATCTGCAGCGCGATGAGTTCAAGTTCCTCGGCGGCACGCACGGCACGGCATGTTCGAGCGATATTCGAGGCGCATCGTACGCAACGTCGGAGGTGCAGATCGCCGACAAAATCATTGCAAGTTGGGACAGGGGATATACGGCTAAGGGCGACCAGGTCTGGGGTGCAGTCAAAGGTCCGTATTACTTCCTGCGTCAAAAGCCATAGTTTTGCCGTCCTTTTGCTTCATCATCTCTGGATAACATCAGTATGGCATCCTCCCAGCACTACGCTCTAATTCTCGGTGTCTCCAGTGGCTTTGGTCGCGCAGCTGCGTTGGCAATGGCCCAGGAGGGCCTGCACATTATCGGTGTGCACCTTGATCGGGCGGCCGGTATGAAGCAGGTTGAAGAGCTGAAGTCGGAGCTTTCGGCACTGGGTGTGCGGCATCTGTTTTTTAACGTCAACGCCGCCGATTCCGACCGTCGCGCTGAGGTGATGGATGGTATTCGTGCCGAATTCGATGCCAATCCCGGTTCAACCGTTCGCCTGATGCTGCATTCGCTGGCCTTTGGAACACTCAAGCCGTTCATTGCTGACAACGCCGGCGATGCCATCTCACAGAAGAATCTTGAGATGACCATGGACGTGATGGCCAACTCGATCATCTATTACACGCAAGACCTTGTTCGCAGGGGGCTTATGGACCGCGGCGGACGAATCGTTGGGCTAACCAGTGCCGGCGCGTCACGCGTGCTGCCGATGTACGGCGCGGTATCAGCTGCAAAGGCAGCAATGGAGGCGTATTGCCGTCAACTCGCCTTGGAACTTGCTCCACACGGCATAACGGCCAACACGATCCGTGCGGGAGTCACGGCCACACCGGCCCTGTCCAAGATCCCCGGCAACGACGTGATCATGAATAATGCGCTTATGCGCAATCCGTACCACCGCCTGACTACACCGGAGGACATTGCGAATGTTCTTCGACTGCTGGTGCAAGACAATGCCTACTGGATCAACGGCGAAGTTCTCGGCGTTGACGGTGGTGAAGACGCTGTGGACCTAACGTGGTATAAGCCTAGTGACAAGTGACCGCACGTCCCTAATAGCCCCGGGCCTTGGCCCGGGGAAAGAGAGACAAGTGACGAGTGACGAGTGACGAAGCCATCCATAATAGCCCCGGGCCTTGGCCCGGGGTACGAGAGACGAGTGACGAGAGACGAGTGACGAAGCCATCCATAATAGCCCCGGGCCTTGGCCCGGGGTACGAGAGACGAGAGACGAGAGACGAGTGACAAGTGACGAGTGACGAGTGACGAAGCCATCCATAATAGCCCCGGGCCTTGGCCCGGGGTACGAGAGACGAGTGACAAGTGACAAGTGACGAAGCCATCCATAATAGCCCCGGGCCTTGGCCCGGGGTACGAGAGACGAGTGACAAGTGACAAGTGACGAGAGACAAGTGACGAGTGACGTCACCCAAAACCCATCACCCAAAACCCAAAACCTATCACCCGTTCTCATCCTTACAGATACTCAAGTACATCATGACGTGTTAGCACGCCGCTGATGCGTCCGAACTCGGTAACGGCCACTAGGGGAGCATTGCGGAGCAGCTGGATGGCCGTCTGTACGTCGTTGTGGACGTCTACCTCCGGACATGCCGGTTCCATGATCGTGGTAACGCTGTCTGACATCACTTCGCGATTGTTGATCACAGCAGACATCAGCCTAGCTTCGCGTACCATGCCGTGGATAGATTCGCCATCAAGTACCGGCACGTCACTCACTTCGTGCGAGCTCATTAGAGCTAGAGCTTCCGATACCGTTGCAGCAGGTGGGATGCTCACAACAGATGGCAGCGTTCCGCGGGAGCGCTTGGCAGACACGACATCGCGCACCGTGATGCGCTCACGATCCAGAAGATCCTTTTCTTCCAACCACTCATCAGAATGATGCTTGGTGAGGTAACGCTCGCCGGTGTCACAGATGATAACAACGACAACGGCATCTTCATCAAGCGTTGCTGCTACGCGCAAAGCTGCCGCAACATTCATTCCTGAAGAGCCCCCGCAGAAGATCCCTTCCTGGCGGGCCAGCTGGCGGGCCATCGAGAATGCTTCCTTGTCATTTACGTTGATGATCTCATCAACGAGGCTCAGATCGAGGTTGTCTGGCAGTCGGTCCTGGCCAACCCCTTCAATGAGGTAGGGGAGTGATTCAATGAGACGTCCGGTCTCCTTGTAGACCTTCAATGACGATCCGACCGGATCGCCGGCGATGACCTTGATGTTCGGATTCATCTTTTTCAGATAGCGCGCTGTTCCGCTGATCGTGCCACCTGTTCCCATACCGGCGATGAAGTGTGTGACCTTGCCATCCGTATCCTGCCATATCTCGGGTCCGGTTGTGCGCTCGTGCACATCGGCATTGGCAGGATTATCATACTGATTCAGGATCACCGCTCCCGGGATCTCGCCGGCAAGACGCTGGGCCGTATTGACGTAGTACTCGGGTGAGCTTGGCTTGGCCGCACTCGGCATGATCAGCACTTCGCCCCCTAACGCCTTGATATATCGGACGCGTTCAACGGATGCCTTGTCGGTGGTGACGAGCAGGCACGGATACCCCTTCAATCGTGCGGCGATGGTCAAGCCAATACCGGTGTTTCCGCTGGTTGGTTCAATGATCAACGAACCTGGCTTCAGACGTCCGGATCGCTCGGCATCTTCGATCATGGCAATGCCGATGCGGTCTTTGATCGAGCCACCGGGATTGCGCGACTCGAGCTTGACAAGGACCGTTGCCTTGATGTCACGAGTCAGAGTATTCAGACGGATAAGGGGCGTGCGACCGATGAGGTCAAGAACCGACGATTGGACGTTCATGAGAGCTGCTGTTCAAGTTGTTGGCGTTCGTACATGTCAAAATACTGACCCTTGCGCTGAAGGAGCTCGGCGTGCGAGCCGTGTTCGACCACTCGACCGTGGTCCAGCACAAGAATGTTTGTGCACCGCTGCACCGTTGAAATGCGATGGGAGATGATGATCGTCGTGCGTCCGCGCATGACGTCGTCGAGTCCGGAGAGAATTCGGTCCTCTGTTGAGGCATCAACCGCAGAAAGAGCATCATCGAGAATCAGGATCTTCGGATCGCTCACGATGGCCCGTGCGAGCGAGGTCCGTTGCTTTTGACCTCCGGAAAGAGTTACGCCCCGTTCTCCAACAACGGTATCGAAGCCATCAGGCAGGGTGGAGATATCTGTTGGCAGTTGCGCGATCTCCGCCGCACGCCGCACCTCGTCATCCGAAGCTGTTGGACGGCCAAATCGAATGTTCTCGCGGATGGTCTCGCTGAAGAGGAACGACTCTTGCGGTACCACGGCGATGTTTGCCCGTAGGTCGGAGAGTGTAACGTCTCGCACGTCGATGCCGTCGATCAATACCGCGCCGGCCGAGGCATCATACATCCGCGGCAGCAATCCGATGATCGATGATTTACCACTGCCGACCGAGCCCACGATACCGAGGCTCTGTCCCTTTTCGATTCGGAATGACACATTGCTCAGCACAGGCGTTTGCCCATCATACGCAAGGGTGACATTGCGAAACTCAACGTCGCCATCAACGTCAGGCATGGCGTTGCTGCCAGAAACTACTGTTGAGGGGGCATCAATGATCGCCCCGAGACGTCCGATCGATGCCGCACCGCGCTGGATCATACCCGTTACCCAGCCGATGGCAGCGATCGGCCACAGCAGTTGATTGAGATAGATAAAGAACTGCGTCAGCTCTCCCACGGTGAGCTTATTGGTCGACACCAACCATCCGCCAAAGCCGATCACGATAACGTAGCTGAGGTTGAATAGCACCGTCATACCGGGCATCATGAGAGACTGAACCCTTGCTAGGCGCATGTTCTTCCGGTAGTAGTCTCGACTGAGCTCATCGAAGCGTTGGGCCTCTTCCTCGCCCCTTGCATACGCACGGATAACGCGGATTCCCGAGGCTGATTCCTGCGCATGTGTGGTGATGTGCTCGTAGTGCTCCTGCACCGTGCGGTAGTTCGCGTGGATCTTACGTCCAAGGCGATACGTCAACGTGGCAACAAGCGGCACAGGGATGAGGATTGCTGCTGAGAGCCAACCATTGAGATTGACCATCCACGACAGGGCGAAGGCAAACGTGGTGATCGTATTGGCTGTATACATGATGGCCGGACCGATGAATTCACGCACCGAGCCGATGTCGTTCGAGAAGTGGGCGAGCAACGAGCCGGTGGACCGATCATGGAAAAATTTTGCCGGCTGCGTGCGAAGAGCATTGGTGAAGTCGTTACGAAGATCTTCTTCGACGCGGCGGGACATCACGATGATGGTTCGTCGCGTGCAGAACATGAAGAACCCACTCCCGATGGTTAGCAGCAGGATCTGTGTGATGAGCCATGGGACATCGCCGGAATGGTTTCCGGGGAGCTTCAGGGTATCGATGGTTGTGCCAACAACGTGTGGAACGGTTGTCGAGCAGATGTTGGACAGCGTGATAAAGACCAGCCCGAGATACGTGCGAGTCTTATAGCGCTTGATATACGGAACAAGACGTCGCAGCTCCGAGAGCGCGCCACTGCGTTTGGAGGTATCGGACATCAGGCGATCGTTACGTCCTGGCAGAGATAGACATCCTGAATGGCGTGCAGAAGTTCAACTCCCTCATCCATCGGACGCTGAAAGGCCTTACGACCCGAGATCAGCCCCATGCCGCCAGCGCGCTTGTTGATCACCGCTGTTGCAATTGCCTCGGCCATGTCGTTGTCTCCCGAGGCTCCGCCGGAATTGATGAGCCCGATACGTCCCATGTAGCAGTTCGCAACCTGATACCGGCAGAGGTCGATAGGATGATCTGATGCGAGTTCGGTGTACATGCGATTGTCCAACTTGCCATAGCTCGATCCACCCATGTTCAGCGCCTTGAAACCACCGTTGTTCTCCGGCAGCTTCTGCTTGATGATGTCGGCTCCGATCGTGACACCGAGGTGATTGGCCTGGCCGGTAAGATCCGCAGCAACATGGTAGTCTTTATCTGCCTTGAAGGCAGGATTGCGCAGATAGCACCAGAGGATCGTTGCCATGCCAAGCTCGTGAGCCAGGGCAAATGCCTGCGAGATTTCAACGATCTGGCGAGCGCTTTCGGCTGAGCCGAAATATATCGTTGCACCAATGGCGGCTGCACCCATGTCGTGCGCCTGACGCACGGTTCCGAAGAGGACCTGATCGAACTTGTTGGGGTAGGTCAGCAGTTCGTTGTGATTGATCTTCACCACAAACGGTATGTGATGAGCATAGGTGCGAGCCACATTCCCGAGGACTCCAAATGTGGAGGCAACAGCATTGCAGCCCCCTTCGATTGCGAGCTCGACGATGCGAGCGGGATCGAAGTAGATGGGGTTTTTGGCAAACGAAGCGCCGGCACTATGCTCAATGCCTTGGTCAACGGGAAGGATGGAGACATAGCCCGTATCTGCCAAGCGTCCGGTAGAGTGGATGCGCTGAAGATTCACAAGCACTCTGCTGTTGCGATCGGATGCTCCGAAAACGTCGGTCACTGATGACGGAGACGGAACGGTGATCGATTCGCGCGGAATGGTGGTGCTGGTATGGTCCAGCAGGTAGGGGGCTTGCGCTCCGAGAGCACTCACGATGCGGTCGATCATAGTCATCCTCGATGTGGGGAACAGTGGGTGCAAAACTACAAAAACGAAGCGGGCGGCTCCCCGAAGGAAGCCGCCCGCCATGAAAGTCGGTAGGCGGTTGATTATCGGATAACGTTGAACGATGTAGTGGCGGTAAACGGACCACTGATCATGCGGATGAAATATAGTCCATTCGAAAGACCGCTGACGTCTGCCTCGAGAACATATTCGCCGGAAGGAACAACCGGACTATGAACTTCAAGCACGACTGTGCCGAGGGCGTTGACGATCTGGAAGGACGTGGACAGTGTTAGACCGGTCGAGTATGGAATAGTCACGACGTCGCGCACGGGGTTGCCGCGTGGATTGGCCAAGCCTGGCAGCGCAGCGCCGAAGTCGACAAGGCGTCCGTTCGTAAAACAGACCGATTCCATTCTAACGCTCGACTGGCTTCCAACCGGGACGATACACGTCAGCGGAGTCGTTACCGTGAGCTTGACCGGCAAGGCAGAATCTGCATTCAGATAGACATCAAAAGATGGCGTAACGAACAAGCCCTGCGCTAGTGCGCCAGTGGCCGAAGTGGCCGCAACGTCCAACCGACCAGCCGACGGTGTCGGAACAAACGTCCAGCCATTCTGCTGGGCAACAAGCCCCTTGAACTTCATGACCGTTGCGTCGTGCGTCATTGAAAGACTGAACGATGTGGGCGTTGCACCGGCGAAGTCGGCAGAGTTGTAGGATACGTTGATCGGGAGATTCGTGGACTGTCCAATCTTTCCTTCGGTGATCGATCCGAAGGTGAAGCCGACCGGCGTTGTGATGCCTTCGCCAGACATGCTGATGGAAAGCTTCAAGCTCTGATCATTCGGTATCGTGTACGTGGCGGAGACCTGTCCGACAGCCGATGGTTGGAATGTGACGGTGATCGTCTTGGTTTGGCCTGGCTTGAGAACAAAGCCGGTCGTCTGATCAAGAGTGAAAGCGGCAACATCGCCGGTGCCGACAGGGGCTTGGCACGACAGGTCGAACTGCGCGCTGGAGTTCGTGATGTCAAACGTCTGCGTCCGCGTTGCGCAAGTGAGCGTTTTAGCGAACGTCAGTGGCTTGAGCGACGAAGGATCACGTCCGTCGCCTTCGACAAGCACAACCGTATCGGCGTATGGTGGAACTGCACCCGGTCCCGTCTTGGCATCGTGAGTGATCCGGACACGCACGGAGTTGTTACCCACGATCTGTGGTGTAAAGGTAACGGGGATCTCCAATGGTGCAGCACCCGGCTGGATCGTTATCGGCATGCCTGGAATGGTCGGCGTGAACACTCCAGCTGGAGCTGCCGACTCAAAGGTGATGGACTCGATGCGCAGGGGGCTTTCACTGTCGGTATTTGTGATCACAACCTTGCCATTCTCAGGAGACGTAGTTGAGATGGTCCACGGCGCAAACTTGTAACCGACCGCCTTGATTGCAGGAAGGAATCCGAAGCCCTTGGCCAGACCGATCAGTGGCGAACTCTCTTTACCCTTGATCACCACTGTGACATTTGCAGTGTGGGCGCCTCGCGTCTGCGGAGTGTACACAACGGGGATATTGACGATTTCTCCGGGCGCAAGCTTCTTCGGTGCTGGCACTGTGAAGGCAAAGTTCGGATTTGTAGGGTCCACCACCGTGATCGAAGCGATCTCTGCCTCTTCGGTGTTCAAATTCGAAACCTTGATGGTGCCGTTCGTTGGCGTCAACAGGCGAATACGTCCAAGGTCCACGGTGTCGATGATCACCCGTGGCTCTACGATCTCCACCTTTATCGAAGACTGAACATCGCCGCAGAGTTCGAGAGGAAGTCCATAGCCAAGCTTGATCTGCTTGACTCCCGGCGTAGCGGCCTTGACATCGATATCAACATCAAGGCAGGCCCCTGGTGCAACGGTGAAAGGCCCACCATTGCGCAGGGCGATATCTGGGTCAGGAGTGATGACTGTAAGATTTCCGTTGATCGGCAGTGGTCCTACATTCTTCAGCATACACGTGATCTTCATCTGCCGTGGCTGACTCAATGGCACTTTACCCTGATTGGCAAGCGGAATGCTCTCAACCAAGCAAGGGGCTGAGGCAACACCTTCGAGGCTAAGCTGAATAGGGGAGCCGCAGGACCCGATGACCTCAAGGAGTGCTGTTCTTGCGCCCGTGCCCGTAGGTGTGAAGACCACCTCAACGGCGAGCGTTTTGCCGACGGCTAGGAGTTGGCCGATGAGTTTACCTGCGAGAGAGAAATCCGCTGCATTGGCACCGGCGATGCGAACATCCTTGATCGTGACGTCGAAGTTGCCTGTATTAACGATCTGCGAAGTGCGCGAGTCAGTCTGACCCTGAGGGACAGAGGCAAAGGTGATCTTATTCGATGGACGGAATTCAAGCACTGGCGACTTCACGGCGAACACGGTCTTCGACACGTCGCTTGATGCCGGTGCCGCACCGTTCTTCGTCACATATACGTCTTTTGAACCTGGGCCCGAATTGTTTCCGATCGTAATGTCCGGCGGAGTGAACGTCTTTGGACCGATGTAATCGCCGGTTTCGTAGGTGAAGTTGAGCCTATCGGTTGCCGTTTTGCTCTGATAGATGAGCCCCGTGCCCGTTGTAGGCTTTGTGCCCTGGAAGAATCGTGGGTAGCCCTGGGAATCGTACAAGGCGTAGAAATCCCGGTCGGAATTGTCTGGGAAGGCAGACGAACGGGCGATCGCACCGGAGCGATCGATACCAACCTCGATGTATCGTTGGAACTTGCCGGCAGCGATCACTTCGACATTGCCAGCAACATCGTATCGAAGGCCGACATCGGTGAGCAGGGCGTGGCTCTTCTGAGTGTTGGTGCCCTTAGAACCTGCCTGCCAATCCAGGCGACCGGTCGAATCAAACTTGAAAAGGAAGTAGTTGCGAGTGTCGAGCGGACCGCGAGTTGGCGAATATGGTCCAAACGTTACAGCTGGACTCGAGAAGTATCCGCCGACGTAATAATTGCCCTTGTTGTCCACAACGCAGCCAACCACCTTTTCTTCGTTCGAAGCTGTGCCAACCAGAAGCATCACCTTCGAAGGGTCGATGATCTTTCCGTCTGAGTCCAGCTCGACGAAGTAACCGTCAATGTTGCCGGCTGCACCGGCTTGTGTGGTATTGCCGAACTTGGTATTCCCTTCGAAGAAACCTGTCGCCAGAACCTTGATCCCACTGGGCACCACGGCAACTGAGGTTGGCGTTTCGTTCCCGAAACCACCGAGTTGCGTGGCCCATGCAAACTGACGCGTGGGCGATACACTGACGCGAACCTTGTAGTTCACACCGGCACGCGGAGCTACCCATTTGTACACCAGTCCGGTGGCATTGGGGTTGATTGACTTCCACGTTGCTCCACCGTCGTCAGAATATTCGAGGTTAACCGGCTGAGTGGGCAGCACACCGGCCCACTTAATGAGGATCGAGTCGCACGTCGAGAATGTTTCGCCCCCTACTGGAGACTGAAGAAGCACAACACCAGTACCTCCTACTAGGGTAACCTTCGGAGGGCATGGGAAGCCAGTAAAGGACAGCTCGGCCTGACGGAATGTTTGTGCTGCTCCCTGGGTGAACTGCACACGAATGGTGCGCGTACCACCGGGAGGGAGATTGAACGGAGTGAATGCCGTCTGATTCAGCGGGAAGTTCCAGTCAACAACCTTGAAGTACGTCGACGGCGCAATACTCTGCCCAGTCGCCGCGAACGTGGCTCCTCTGGCAGTCAGTGTCACGTTGGCAAACGACGCCTGATTTGGAGCCGGGTCACCGCAGAAGAGCACCGGATCGCTGATCTCCACGCTCGCCACGCTGGTGGGCGGAGTTACAAGGGGAACGTTTGCCGTTGGATTATTTCCTCGAAGCATCGTTATCTGGGCAGTCCGGCTGCGCCCCTGTTCCGTGCATGTGTATGGCGAAACCCACGTGATGCGGCATATCTTCTTGATCTGGGTCTCAAGAGCAAGGTACGACAGAATGTCAACAAGTTTCTTTTCCTGGGTCACGATAGACTTGCCCCCGGTTCCCTTCGCCATCGCTTCGAGAGTCCAATGAGTAGTGGGTTCGAAGATTGTTACGCTATAAAAGCGAATGCCCATCGACAACATCTTCTTTACGTTGCTGTCCACGAACTTCGATTCGCTCTTCGTTGATGAGACAACATCAATGCCCGGATTCGGGTGGCCGTCTGTTAGGAAGAACACATACCTCGGAATATTCGCCGGACGCTTTTTGAACAGATCGTAGATATTTCGCGATGGGTCTTCAAACGGAAGCACGTAATTCGTGTTTGTAAGTACTTTCATCAGCTTCAATGAATCGATGATCGGCTGGCCCGAACTTGCCCATTCCACTGTCGTTTCAATCGTACCCGAGAATGTGACCAGAGACACTCGAGTTTCACCAACGAATTTTATCTGATTCACGAAGGCCTTTATGGCGTCCTTCGCATAATCAAATCGCTTGCGACCATCAGGGTCGATGTCATCCATGGAAAACGAGCGATCGAGGATGATCACAATGCTCGCCTCCGGATCGGTCTGCTGATCTTTACAGTCATGAGTGACACTTGCCGTTAGATCGACAGGCGCACCACCCTGAGGGGTCTCCGACAGGCGAAAATCCGATGCCTTTAGGTCGGTGATCGGAGTGCCCGTGGCATCGAAAGCGACGTAGTCGACAGTAATCTTGGGGAACGCGAGCGTGTTAACCCCATAGACGTTGAACGACTGTGCCGAGGCCGTTACCACTGATGCCACAAGGGCAAGAGCGACGACAAGGTTCATGCGCATGTGATGCATGATGATTCCTCGAAAGTTGTGCGACAGTTTCATGCGATTCTGACAGATAGAACGTGGGAAATTCGAATAGGTTACAGTCGGTTGCTAGACGACCGCGGGCTCCAAGACCTTGAACGTACGATCGGTAGCGTTGAGCTCTGCATTTACGCCAAGGGGCAGGGTGAGCTTGCTCTTGACGTGACCAAACGGGAGTCCATACACCACCGGGATTCCAAGCGATGCAAGGCGCTCCTGAAAGACCTGACTGAGCGTGAACGACGGTCCGGTGATCGACGTTCCCCGCGCTTCACAATCGCGAAAGTTGCCCAGCGCGATGGCTTTGGCAGCTTGGAGTTTACCAGCCAGCCAGAGCTGGGTAAGCATCCGATCCACTCGGAAGGGCTCTTCGTTGACTTCTTCCAAAAAGAGGACCGCATCTGTGGTGTCGATCTCAAATTTTGTGCCAAGCGTGCTTACCACCAGCGCAAGATTGCCGCCGGTAAGCTTGCCCTGTGCAACGCCGTCTTTGATCACCGTCAGTCGGTTGTTGCTGAACGTCGTCAGATTGGTGGTTGATTCGGTGAGGACCACGTCCTGCAATGACTGCACTGTGAATGGGTCAAATGTCGATGAGGCAACAGGGCCATGGAATGTGACAATACCACTGAGCTGGTTGGCGGCAATCAGCAGAGCGGTGATGTCGCTGAATCCCATGATGATCTTACCGGCCTGGCGTATCGAAGTGAAATCGAGCATCGGCAGGATCCGCATCACCCCGTAGCCCCCTCGAGCGCAGACAACGGCATCGACCTCCGGATCCTCGATGAAGCCCATCAGTTCACTCGCACGATCTTCGTCGGGTGCAGACAAATAGCCGTTTCGACGAGAAATGTTCTTGCCGAGCTTTACGCGCACGCCCCATTCCCGGCAAAGTCCGGCAAAGTCGGAGATGTCCTGCATTGATGCCCCGCTGGCAGGGCAGACGATTCCGACCGTTGAGCCAGCTCGAATGCCGCGAGGCAGTACCCGTGCCAATGGAGCACTGCCACCCTCGCGAGCCACCAACGGCGCCGCTCCGCCGGCGGCAAGTGCCGCGGCTGAAGAAGCCACCGATGTGACAAAGGAGCGTCGGTCCATGTTTTGCTCGTAAGTCCCTTGAAGTACAGTCTTTTCCAACCGACAAATCTACGAAAAATCGAATGTCAAGTGTCGCAAAATGTCAGTGTTGACCTGCTTGGCCTCTGCCGACCATTTCCATCCCCGTGAGCGCATCCGTGCGTATATTGCCGCTTCGGAAAGGTGCAAGAGTGGTTGAATTGGCACGCCTGGAAAGCGTGTGTGCCGGCAACGGTACCGCGGGTTCGAATCCCGCCCTTTCCGCAACAACACATGGATCGTGAGTGATTCGCATGACGTTCTTCGGACGCTCCATACCCAGTGGTGGGACTCGTATTCTGGGCTGGGCTGCCGTCGGATTCGGAGCTTGCGTCGTCCTTGTTCTGCTCGGCTCACTGCTCTGGCGTCTCTTACACCCGCCTGTCTCGCCCCTTACCGATGATGCTGACCCGCGCAGTGCGATCCAGCTGGAGGTCGTTAATTCTTCTGGTCGGAAGGGGGCTGGCAAAACTGCTCTCGAATTCTTCCGGAAGCGAGGATTCGATGTCGTGGAGATATCGACATCTAACGACCGACCCCGCCGCTCAACTGTTGTCGATCGCGTTGGCGATAGGCAGTCGGCCCTCAAAGTTGCACGGGTGCTCGGAATCGCCGATACTCTCGTGAGTGCCGAGATCGATTCGATGCGTTTTTTGAAGGCATCCGTCATCCTGGGTTCTGATCTCGACAAACTCGAACCGTTCCGCGATTAACACGACCGACCCTGTACAACCTAAAACCTAAAACCCAAAACCCAAAACCTGAAACCTACCCCAGTGAAACCCCGCAGCACCAAAGGAAGAGCCGTTCTCTGTGCCAGATTGGCCCAGGAAAAACAGGCGCACGATATTCTTATTCTCGATCTGACAACGGTCGATACGCCTCCGGCTGACTTCTTCGTCATCGTGACGGTGGACTCCGAGGCCCAGATCAAGGCCGTTACGGACAGCATCGAAGACACCCTGAAGAAGATGGGGTTCGGATACCCGAATCACGAGGGTAAAGGCACATCCACGTGGGTGATTCTTGACTACTTCGATGTGGTTGTTCACGTGATGCTGGGCTCGGCCAGAGAGTTCTACAAACTCGAGCGCCTGTGGGGCGATGCAAAGGCCTACACGCTCACCGAAGCCGGTGCCGCTAAGTCCACCACGGTAAAGTCCCGAAAGGCAGCCGACGTATGATGCAGCGATACATCGAAGCACAGCTCCATCGCGCGGCCGCGGCCGCTGGACTTGAGATCGATGGACCTATACCGTTTGGAGTTCCGAAGCAAGACGGCCAGGGGCACCTGTCAACGAACATTGCCATGATGCATGCCAAAAAACTTGGCAAGCAGCCACGCGTTCTTGCCCAGGAGATCGTTGACGGCATTGAAAAGTCGGAGCTCGTTGAGCGGGTCGAAGTTGCTGGTCCCGGATTTATTAACGTCACGTTCCGCGATGCTGTCTACCATGCCATGGTGAAGGACCTCGATGGTCTTGGTGATCACATCGGCCGATCGGATGCCGGAGCCGGGCGCACCATGCACATTGAGTATGTCAGTGCAAATCCCACTGGCCCCTTACATGCCGGACATGGTCGGAATTGTGCGGTAGGGGACACGCTTGCGAACCTTTATGCCTGGTGCGGTTATGAAGTAACCCGGGAATATTACTTCAACAACGCCGGTAATCAGATGAACATGCTTGGACGCAGCATCTATGTGCGTCTTCAGCATGCCCTCGGCAACAACGACGTGCCGTTTCCTGAGGATGGCTATCACGGTGAGTACATCGCCGAGATCGCCACGCAGATAGCGCGCGACCACGCTGATGCCGTTCGTGAGATGTCGGAAGAAGAAGCACTTGCCTATTGCCGTAAACGTGGAGAAGAATGGTGCTTTGCTTCTATTAAGCGGACATTGGTTGCGCTGAATATTCATCATGATGTTTACTACAACGAGGATTCGCTCTACACTACCGGAAAGGTTCGCGATACGATCGAAGATCTGCGGGAGCGCGGCTTGGTATATGAGAAGGACGGGGCGACCTGGTTCGCGTTAACGCAGCTTGGAAGTCAGCAGGACAAGGTGATCGTGAAGTCGACGGGAGAGCCGACATATCGCCTCCCCGACATTGCCTATCATCGTGACAAGCTTGTGCGCGGTTTCGACGTTGTGATCGACGTCTTTGGGGCCGATCACATTGCCACAGTTCCGGATGTGCTGGCCGGAGTGAAGGCGCTCGGGTTCGATACTGAACGCTTTCGTGTTGTTATCCACCAGATGGTCACGTTCGTGGAGAACGGCGAGATCGTCAAGTTCTCAAAACGCAGCGGCAAGTCATTTACGCTCGACGAACTCATCGAAGAAGTTGGCGCAGACGTCGTACGCTTCTTCTTCATCATGCGCGCAGTTGGAACTCACCTCGAGTTTGATCTTGGATTGGCCAAGGAGGAAGGGGATAAGAATCCGGTCTTCTACCTTCAGTATGCCCATGCCCGTATCTGTTCGATTCTCAAGAAGGCCGAAGAAAAGGGGCTTGCCATCAACCATCAGTCTGATCTGTCGGTGCTGGTGCATCCGCGGGAGATCGAGCTCATTGCGCAGCTCTCCCGGATGCGCGCCACGGTGGAGCGTGCCTGTGAGAATTTGGAGCCGCACGTCATCGCAGAGTACCTACGCGATCTGGCCGGCGCCTATCACAACTTCTACCACGACTGCCGGATCCTTGGAGCTGAGCCGGCTCTTGAGGCTGCTCGACTGCTTCTGGCCGATGTAACAAGGCGTGCGATGCGAAACGGTCTGCTCATTCTGGGCGTTACCACGCCGGAGCGCATGTAGGTGATCATGGTCAGCCGCGAATACTACTATGAGCTCGATGCACGCGGTGTGCTGACGCTTGATGGTATTGTTCAGGATGACCCGTGGTTTTTGGACTTTTTCTTCCGTCGGCTAGCCCCGACAGCGAATCCGGATTATCCGGACTACCCGTTTGTGTCGAGATGTGGCGAAGAGATGAACTACCTTCGGGTGCAGGATACGCCGATCGTCTATACGAGTTTCCGAGATGGACGACTCGAGTATGGGCATTCTCTTTCCTCTGCCTTCAGCCCAGAGAAGTTGTCATACTCCGACGAAGGTATTCTCTACCACTGGGCACCTGTTGGGGAACGCGGCAGACTCGTGCCTCACGTTGCCGTCGAAATCGCTCAAAACATCGAACCATGGGGCCCCTTTGCTGCCTTTCGGTACCCGGGAGACCGCTGTGTGACCCCTGTATTGCCCATTTCGCTGAGCGAACGCATGCAGATTCTTCGACCGAAACCGGAGAACCACTGCGTCGGATGCGGACAGGCGAATCCATTTTCCTTTCGCTTGACATTTCTGCGAGATCGTCACGACCATGTCGTGCGCACGTGGCTCAGGCCCGATGAACGCATGCAGGGGGCTCTCGGGACAACGCATGGTGGTTTCGTTTCGTTGCTCCTTGATGAGACCATGGGAAAGGCGTTAAGCGCGGCCGGAATTCGTGCTCCAACGGCGCGACTACTGGTCAATTTCCGTCGTCCCATGCGCATCGGACACGAGTACGAGGTGCGGTCATGGATCGAATCGCAACAAGGACGCAAGCAGTTCGTCAGAGGGGAGGTTCGCTCGGTGGATGATCAGTCTCTGATTGCTGAAGCCGAGGCATTGTTCCTCCAATTGCGGCCTGATGCCGACCCTGACCACTCGGGATGAATCAACAACCGAATATGCTGCTCTTCGGTGCGACGCTCGCCACCGTTTTTCTTCTACTTGACCTTTACGTCCTCTCTCATTGGACATCGTTCGCACGGAAGCGCAACCTGAATCGCTGGTGGTACCGCGTGCCATTTGTCGTTGCGGTGGTTGTGTTCGGACTGCTTGTTACGATGCTGCTGCGTCGGCACTTCTTCCGCATGGATGGCTTTGATGTGACACTGCTGGGGTTGGTCTCTCTGTGGTACCTGCCAAAGTTTGGTATTGCCTTCATCCTGCTTGTCCGCGATGCATTTAGGCTTGGTCAAAATCTGCTTGGGCGCATTCGGAAACAACCTGCCAGGCAGACGATCGCAGTGCAGAACCGATCACAGATTGCTATCGCGTCCGCAGACAAGGCTGTGGATGAAACAACAGCAAGCACACAGCAACGATCTCGTCGAGAATTCCTCGGCACGGCGGCATGGTCAATGTCCGCCGTCCCCTTTGTTCTAGTGGGAAGGGGCATGTGGAGTACGCTCTATGACTTTCAGACGTATCGTGTTGACCTTGTTATTGATCGGTTGCCACGTGCCATGGATGGTATGCGAATTGCACAGATCTCGGACATCCATGCGGGGTCGTTCCCCGATCATCGGCCATTTCAGGAGGTGCGACGGATCCTTGAGTCTGAACGTCCGGATGCGATTGTCATCACCGGTGATTTTGTGAATCAAAAGCCCCATGAATTGAAGCTCATTGCAGGAGAGCTAGAGCGGCTCAGGGCACCACACGGCGTGCTTGCCTCCCTTGGCAATCATGATCATTACAACACTCCAGAAGAGCACGCTGATCTGGTCCGTGGAATTCGCGCAATGGGTGTGGACCTTTTGGTGAACTCGCATCGACGGATCGGAAACGGTTCTGCATCGATCGTGGTCGCCGGAACAGACAACACCGGATTCCGTCAGACCTTTGCACGACTCGGCACGGCACTCGATGGTGTTGGCCCGGAGGATCCGGTGATTCTTCTGGCACACGATCCCACGTTCTGGGACAAGGAAGTTGTCGGTCAGGCCCAAGTTGACGTGATGCTCTCGGGTCATACCCATGGCGGCCAGTTTGGTGTTCAATTTCTTGGACTCGAATGGAGTCCGGCACAGCACATCTACAAGCAGTGGGCCGGCCTGTACACCAAGGGCCCACAGCAACTCTACGTCAACCGAGGGATCGGCACCGTAGGGCCGCCCCTTCGCATCGGTATCCCACCGGAGATCACCGTTTTTACACTGCGATCAGCGCCTGTCGATAAGGGGCTTGCCTGACGTCGGATCGTCAGGCCTTGAAGTACTGGAGTGCTGTTTCGGCCAGAAGCGTCGCTCCAATCTTCATGGACTGTTCCTCTGGCGCAAACCGTGGATTGTGCAGGCCCGGCATCTTGTCGAGTTCCATCGGACGTCCGCCGAGCATCCAGAAGCAGGCCGGCATCTGCTGTGAATAATAGGCGAAATCTTCGGCCCACATCTTTGGTTCGAAATCAAGGATGTCTTCTGATGCGATCACTGATGCCGCCACACGCCGAGCGAAGCCAACTGCACTTTCGTTATTGGTAAGCGGCGGGTAGCCCTTGGAGATATCCAGCACGCCGTCACAACCATGAAGCTTGCAGTAGGCTTGTGTCTGTTCCGTGAGGAACTCCCAGGCCTGTTCACGCCACTCGTTGCTGAACGATCGCAGGGTGCCCTTCATTTCGACAATGTCGGGAATGATGTTGGTTGCCGAACCACCGTGGATGGCCGTAATGGTCAATACGCCCGGATGTAGGGGATTTCGTCTCTTTGTGATGAGGGTCTGCAGGTGATGTACCAAACCCGTTGCGGCCATAATCGGGTCGCGGCCGAGATGGGGCTGTGCGGCATGGGCACCGAATCCACGAATGGTCCAATACAGCTCGTCTGCTGACGCCAGCATGGGTCCGGAAACGAAGGATACCTTGCCGAATGAACTGTCCGGATCTACATGCTGACCGAAGATCATCTCCGGAGTGGGGTTCTGCAATGCCCCTTCGCTGATCATGATACTAGCACCTCCCGGCACCTTCTCCTCACCGGGCTGAAACAACAGCTTTACGACGCCGCCGAGCTCGTGTTCGCGTTCCTTCAGAATCCGGGCCGCGGCCAGAAGCATCGTTGTGTGGGTGTCGTGACCGCAGGCGTGCATAACGCCCGGGCGCGTTGACGCATAATCGAGACCAGTTTCTTCGTCGATGGGAAGCGCATCAATATCGGCACGTAGTGCAATGCATCGATCTCCCGAGCCGATGTGTGCTACTACGCCGGTGGTGGCAATTGGTGTGTGCTCAATACCGAGTGAGCCGAGCGTTGATGAGATACGTTCTGCCGTTTCGAATTCCTGAAACGAGAGTTCAGGATTTCGGTGAAAGTGACGGCGCAGATCCACCATCCACGGATAGATCGAATCGATGTGTTCACGTATTGTCATAGACAGCGTCTCCACGAAGTTCAATGGAATCAATGTGCCCAGCGTCGGCAAATATCGTCACGACGAGTTCGCGGCCACTAGGAGGAACGATCGTAAATCGCGTTATCGACGGATCGCGCATCCACAGAGTAACGGCAGTGCTTACCGCTCCCGTACCACAAGCTTGGGTGATGGCTTCGACACCTCGTTCGAACGTGGCCAGCCGCGCTATGTCCGGAGAGATCCGCTCAAGCATGTTCACGTTTACACCGCGTGGGAAATCGGCATGATGGCGAAGAATGCTGACGATGGGATTTGCGTCATCACGCGGTGCTTCGATCACAACGTGATCACTCCTGACATCGACGTACCAGACGGGAATCTGCACGTTCTCAAGTGTGCCGATGGGGAAGTACCGAACTTGGGCTGGAGTTGGCAGCATGATGCCAATAGTTGAATCATGGTAGAGGCGAGCTGTGTAGCTGGTGCCGTTGAACAAGCACGATAGTGTGCTATGCGCTGACGCGCCGTGATCGATGGCATATCGTACAGCACAGCGAGCCCCATTCCCGCATAACATGCCACGGCTGCCGTCGGGGTTGTAGAAATCAGTCACACACTGCGCGCCATCAATCTGGCGCATGCGGAGCAGTCCCTCAAAGGGTGCAGCATCGGGTCGGGCGTTCTTCGCAAAGAGATCCGAGACCTGATCGGGTGTCATGACGTCATCAAAGCAATGAAGTTCGCGGTCATCGACCATGAGGAAACGGTTCCCGGCACCGCTCATGTGGTGGATCGTCATGCAACAGGCTCCAGGGCAGCAACAAGCTGTTGATGAATGCGCCCGTTTGTAGCTACGATCGAGTCTTCTCCGAGAACAAACCCGCGACCACTATAATGACTGACCATTCCGCCGGCTTCCGTCACCATCAGGACCCCGGCAGCCATATCCCACGGGTGCAGCGCCACTTCCCAGTACCCGTCAAAGCGTCCGTCAGCGACGTAGGCCAGATCAAGGGCGGCACTTCCGAGGCGGCGAATAGGGAGCCCCGTGCCAACAATCCGGGCAAACTGGTCAATGCACTGTAGGGGATTGTTCTCCACGTTGTAGGGGAAGCCCGTTACGAGAATGCTGTCGGAGAGGCTATCCGTCTCGGATACCTGCATGCGGCGATTATTAGCAAGGCTTCCTTGGCCACGAACCGATGTGAACGTTTCATTGGTAAGGGGCTGATGGATGACGCCGGCAATGATCTCTCCTGACACAACCGCAGCGATAGAGACGCAAAAGATCGGGATTCCATGAGCAAAGTTGACCGTTCCGTCAAGTGGATCTATCACCCACACAAGATCACCAGAGCCAGCATGCAGACCACTCTCTTCGGTGAGCATAGTACTGCCCGGCGTTCTATGGCGGAGAACCTCCATGATCCGTGTTTCGCTGGCAAGGTCAAATTCCGTCACAAGATTGTGACGTCCCTCCTTCGAGGAGATCGACTTGGCTGAATTGAAGCCCAATCGAAGCAGTTCACCGGCCAGATGTGCCGCTTCGAGAGCTGACTCAAGCAGCTGTTTGCTGTTCAGTAGTTGCATCTATCCAAGAACCGTATTGGCCTCATGTCTCAGTAGTGAGGCTACTCGTTGCAGTCGCTCATTTACCGACGCTTCGGCAATCGGCACGTAGCGTTCCAACGTATTGGCAACGTAAACCAGTGGATTCTTCTTCAGATTGAATGAAAGGCATCGAAAATTATCGAGCCGCGCGGATAGCTTAATGAGTAGGCAGTCTTCACTCGCCTTGCGAAGGCGTTCGGCATAGTACAGATCGATGCGGTCGGGGTCTGCCTTTGCCGAGTCCAGGTCCTTCGTGAGAGTGTCCACGATATAGGCAACGTAGGATCCGAAGTTGTATTCGAGCACTTCACGCGTGACCGTTTGCGAGTCTTCCAGCACATCATGCAGGAAACAGGCGATCACAAGGTCGGTATCGTATGAACGGAGTTCATCCATCAGGATCAGCACCGATCGGGCGATGTGATCGAAGTATGGTGTGCCGTCGTTTCGCACTTGGTCAGCATGCACGGACCGCGCCATTTCGTAGGCATCAATGATGCGATTCATGGCTATCGCATCGCCGTGCTCAAGAATGCGTGACCGAAGCTCATCCGAAGTGAGACTTCGCCGATTATAGGCAGGCATCATCGGATCGGAGAACATGTCCATTGTTGTTATGCTCCCTTTCGAGTGCTTCGTGCGCTTAGCGATGGACGTTGCATAAGTTCTTTTGCTCCGGCCAGTGCGGCGTCTGTCACGTCCGTGCCACTGAGAAGCATTGCCACGTCGTGTTGTGCCTGAACCGGATCTATGGCTGCGGCGGTCACCGTTGTCGTCCCGTTATCCGATGACTTCGTTACGCGCACGAATTGATCGGCAAGCGAGGCGATTTGCGGTAGGTGAGTGATGCAGATCACCTGCTGATTGACGGCGATCTGCTGCATTACCTGGCCAACGGTGCGTGCCACTCGACCGCTGATGCCGGTATCGATCTCATCAAGCACCACCGTGCCGGTAGGAATCTTCTGCAGCAGAGCTCTCTTCAGTGACAGCATAACGCGGGAGAGCTCTCCACCGGAGGCGATTTTCGAGAGGGCACGCGGCGGCTCTCCCGGATTTGGAGCAAACATGAATTCAACTCGGTCAATCCCCGACGGGCCAAGCTCAACAGGCTCAATGCCAACATGAAAGACTGCAGCCGGCATACCCATTTCCTGTAGGCTCAGCGTGACCATCTCTCCGAAGACAACTGCTGCAGACCTACGACGCTTTGAGATCTCTGTGGCCAGACCCTTGGCAAGTTGTTCGGCGTTTTGAACAAGCATGTCGGCCTCGCGCACTGCGTCATCGAGATGCTCCACCACGTGCAGTTCTGCACTGACCGTGGCCAGCTTGGTGATGGCGTTGTCGAGGGATCCATACTTACGAATTAGCCGCTGTAGCGCTGCCTGACGCTGACGCATATCCTCCAAACGCTGTGGATCTCTATCATCAGCATCAGCAAGGAGAGAGACGCTCGCAGCGGCTTCCTTACAAACAATCATTGCCGATTCGAGATCCGTTATCACGCCATCCATTGAAGGATCGTATTGTCGCAGCTGACGCACCGCCTCAACCGCCTGCCGGATAAGATCGTATGCACTGGTGTCTGCCGTGTAAAGTTCCTCGCGGGCCGAGTTTGCCAACGTAAGCACGTGCTCTCCAGCCTCGATTCGTCGGAGCTCCGCGCCGATTTGTTCGTCTTCACCCGGCAGGGGGCTGATCGAGGCGATCTCATCGTGTATGAACTGCAGTCTGGCTCGGTCGGCATCAGCATCAAGTGATCTGCGAACCAGATCGTCACGATGGCGTCGGGCATCAACAAGTTCCTTCCAGCGGAGCGACATCACCTCACGGTCGGCATCAGACTCGAGAGCAAATGCGTCGAATGCACCGATGTGATGGGCCGGCGACAAGAGACCGTGCGTGTCGTGCTGACCATGCACGTCGATCAAAAGTGCCGACAACTCGCGCACAAGGGCTGACTGAGCCGGCGTATCGTTGACGAAGCATCGGGATGCACCCGATGAGGGAATCTCGCGCCGTAGCACAAGCTCATCTGAATCCCATTGCCACTCGTGCTCACGGATAAAGGCCGCCGCCGCATCGCGAGAACGCACGTCGAACGTTGCCTCGATGACGGCCTTGCGAGCCCCCTTGCGAACGAGCTCTGCGGAGACACGTTCGCCCATCGCAGCGGCCAGAGCGTCGATGATGATAGACTTGCCGGCACCGGTTTCGCCAAGCAGTGCCGTCATACCGGAATGGAAGTCGAGATCGATCGAATCGATCAGAGCAAAACCGTGGATGGTCAGTCGTCGAAGCACTGCGAATGGTCCTTATATGCCAAGGTTATCACAGGCGGGTGAGTCGCGATTGGAAAAGTTTGTACGCGCTGTATCCGCAGATCGCCAGCAACAGGGCCGCGGCGAGAGTATGTACCTCCTGGCCAACGTAGATCACGATAATCGTGACGACGTAGGTGATGAGGATAAGTGCCAGTATCCAAAGGGCAGCCATAGTATTCTCAAAGTGCCGTTGGTTGAGAGGGTTGTTCGGTTGTGACGTACCGCCGGTAGCGAGCAGTGAAGGGGGCTAGCTGGTCTGCCGGCACACGGACCGACAATAATACTGCGGAATCTTCATCGCTTCGACGAAGCACCTCGACTTCGCCGTAGAGACGAGCAACGACATTCATTTCCTCATACGGGATGCGCAGGAGTCGAAGGATCGCCGATTCCTCGTAGGTGGACTGCATGACATGAAGGAGCCGATCGATATTCAGTCCACGATGGGCACTGACGAAAACGCAACCGGGACTTTCGGCCTCGGCGTCGTCCATGGTTGCATGATCATCAAGAACGTCGATCTTGTTGAACACGACGATCACGGGAGTGTCTGATGCTCCAAGGTCGTTCAGCGTTTGTTCAACAACCGCCATCTGTTCACGGTAATGAGGATTGCTGATGTCGACCACGTGCAAGAGAATATCGGCTTCGAGGGTCTCGGTGAGCGTTGATCGGAAGGACGCAACAAGCTGCGGAGGCAACTTGCGAATGAAGCCTACGGTATCGGAGACCAGCGCTTTCTGCCCCGACGGAAGAGCGAACGTACGTACCGTGGTATCCAGGGTGGCAAAGAGCTGATCCTGAACGTAGACATCGGCCTTCGTCAGCACGCGCATCAGTGATGACTTGCCGGCATTGGTGTATCCCACCAGGGCGAACCGAGGTAGCCCTTCTCGCCCCTTCCTCTGGACGACTCGTTGGACGTCGATCTCTTTCAGCTTCTCTTTCAGTCGCTGCATTCTGGTGCGATACATCCGACGGTCTGTTTCGATTTGGGTTTCTCCCGGCCCCTTCGTGCCGATACCGCCAAACTGCTTCGACAGGTGGGTCCACATGCGCGTAAGGCGGGGAAGAAGGTACTCGAGCTGCGCCAGCTCCACCTGAGTTCGGGATTCGACCGTCCGTGCATGAGCTGCGAAGATGTCGAGGATCACGCCACTGCGGTCAAGTACCTTGATCTTCAGCGCTTCTTCAAGGTTGCGCACCTGGGCAGGGGAAAGTTCATCATCGAAAACAACCGAGGTGGCGTTGTTTGATTCAACGAGCTCTTTCAGTTCTTCAACTTTTCCCTTCCCGAACGCCGTCGAGATGTCCGGCCTGTCGCGTTCCTGCGTCAGGCGTCCGGCAACATCCGCTCCGGCCGTATCGAGGAGCATTTCCAGCTCGTCGAGATGTTCCTCCACGGTGACCGGGTCGGCCCCTTTGCGGATAACAGCGGCGATGATCGCCCGCTCTCTGGGTAGAACTCCAACGTCGTGCACAGTACCTCGTGGTGAGAAGAACAAAGCAAAAGTACGGTTCATGGTCTGCATGTTGGTGCGTGGCGTAGTTTTGGGTGGTATGATTCATGTAATTCTCATCATATTCACGTCGCTGGCTCTTGTGCCAAGGCTATCTGCGCAGGACGCCGTTGGACCGGAGATTCCGATCATTCTCGAACATGCTGACAGTCTTGTGGGAACCGGACCGATGGGGTCAGCCATACGGACATTCATCGGTAACGTGCGATTTGCCCAAGGAAACGTGACAGGGCGCTGCCATAAAGTTCTCCACGACGTTGCGCGAAACAGCGTCGAGCTCACCGGTTCGGTGGAGATTCGGCAGGGGGATCTTACAATCTCTGCTCCGGCAATCACCTATGAAGGGGCTACATCGATTGCGACAGCAGCGAATGGTATCCGGGTTCAGCAGAAGGACGTTGTGGTTACCAGCAAGGCGGGGTCGTATGACCTACGGCGGCGACTGGCGTCGTTCCAACGCGATGTTCGCGCGATTGATGACAGCGTCCGGATCTGGTGCGATTCTCTGGAGTATGACCGGGATCGAGACACCATGCTTGCTCGCGGAAACGTGCAGATCTTGGATTCGGCAGGTAACGCGTGGTTTCGCTCCAACGTGGCACGGAGGGACGCCGCTGGACGTTCGATCGAATTGATCGGTGCGGCGCAGGCCTGGTCATGGTCGGCGGACTCCGTTGATTCTGCTGACACGACATACATCTCCGGCGACAAACTTCAATCGCGGCCGACGTCACAGGGCGAGTCTGCGTCGCTGCTCGTCGCAACCGGTAATGTGCGTATGGTACGCGGCTCTACGGCTTCGACTTCCGGAGTGTTGCACTACAATGATGCCGCCGGCATCATTCTCCTGACCGAATCACCAACGGTCTGGTCGGACTCGTCTGTTCTGCAGGCCGACACAATCACCGCTGAATCGAAGGACCGCCAATTGAGAACGGTTACCGGAACAGGCAAGGCCGTACTTCTGTCACCATCCGACACGCTGTTACCTGTGCGATTCGATCAGATATCGGGAAACACAATCGTAATGCGATTTGTCTCTGATACCGTACGCACTCTTCGTGCCAACGGCGATGCCGTAAGTATCACATTTCGGAAGGAATCGGGCGAGCGAAAGGGGCTGGCCAAGGTCGCCGCCGACTCTATCGAGGCGGGCATCATCTCCGATGAGGTCACCGACGTCGTCTGGTTGGGAGGTGTGAGCGGGGAGAGTCATCCGGAGCGGCTTGTGCGCGATCGTGAGCCAGAATTCCTTCTGCCCGGAGTCCGAATTCCCGATGGCCGGCCTCAGTATGTGCCCTGCCTGTCTCGACGGGCTCTATTGCGCTAACCGCTGAATTGTCGTAACATCGACGCGATGTGAAGCCCCTTCCACTCATCGTCGCCATTTTTTGCCTCCTCAACAGCCTGCATGTTGCGGCTCAGGTTGAGAGAGTATTGCCGCGACGAGGTGCATCGTCACTCGAAGGAACGTCGTTCATCGTTGGCTTCATGCAGAACGAACTGCTTGAAGTGGGGATCGATCCACGCCTGCAGATATTCATCTCCTCGCAATTCGATGCTACGGTGCGCATTTCGTCGCCGTTCTCCGGTGAATCGATCGTTACCGTGCCGGCCAATTCGGTGCATGTTGAGTCTGTTCACGTGTATCACGTCAACAACGCATCGGAAGTGCCGCAGAGGAAGTCTCTCTTCATTACCTCGGATGTGCCCATCGTTGTTTACGTTCTCAACACGTTGGCGCAGTCTACCGATACCTACGCGGCAATTCCCATTCGGCATCTCGGGACGCAGTATTACAGCATCAACCGCCCTTCTGACCGGTACAAGCGGAATAGAAATCCAACCTCCACCATGCTGCGAAGCGGGGAGTTCATGGTCATGGCCGTCGAGGATGGCACACAGGTGGATATCACTCCAACGACCACGACCATGGCGGGTGTAGCGCCCAACACGATGGCGTCGGTAATCCTCAACCGCGGTGATTGCTATCTCGTCCAGGCCAAACCCACGGCCTACGGCAAGGACGATCTAACAGGTTCATCGATCACCTCGAGTAAACCCGTGGCGCTCATATCCGGGCATATGCGCTCGAGTATTCCCCTGGACTCCGGATCCTCCAAGGACCATCTTGTCGAACAGCTTCCGCCGGCAACAAAATGGGGCAAGTCCTATGCCACCGCGCCCTTTGCTCTGAGCGGCAGGCCAGACGTTCTGAGGATCATGGCCTCGATGCCGAACCAGACTGTTACCGTGACGACCCGCCTGGGAACAAGGACGTGGAATCTCCCGAACATCGGAAGCTACGTTGATACCAGCCTTGCCGAGCCTGCCTCCTGGAGCTCGCCCGACCCGTTCTTTCTGGTGCAGCACATGTCGAGTCAGAATGGCGTGCAAACAAACTGTGACCCTGCAATGGTCATCGCACCTCCCATCGAGCAGTACGTCAATGAGTCGCTCTTCCGGTTTCCAACACTCGAGCGCGTTGCTTCGAATGCCAGCCAGAGATTCTACTATTTTATCAATCTCCTTGCCACTCCGGAAGCTCTGCCTTCGCTCATGATCGGGGCCAGGTCTGCGCTTTCGCTTGCACCGCAGCTCGCTAACCAGGTTGTGCCCGGTACAACCATTCATTGGGCGCAGGTGCGGTTGCAGGAGGGGTCGTTCCTAATGACGTGTGATTCGGGCACATTCAGTGCCGTGATGTATGGGACGTCCGATGCCGATTCGTATGCGAATCTTGTCGGCATTGCCTTTGATCCCATTCGTCGGCGGGATATTACGCCCCCTGTCTACGAACTGACTCTTGACTGTGGAACTGTTTCTGGTCGCATTGCCGATGTCTCAAAGGATTCGGCCCACTTGAAGGATGTTACCGTCGTCGGCGCGAGCACATTCAACTATCAATGGACCATTTCGAATCCCATTGATTCATTCGGTACCGTCAATTTTGACGCGATCGTCCGTGACCTGACCAAGGATGCGCAGATCGTTATTCAGGCGTATGATGACCGCGGCAATGGTCGCGAGTGGCTATACCGATACGACGCACCATCGATCGACGTCGCCCGCGATGTGCTCATCGATGCACGTCGAGGTCGGCAGGGATGCACAACGATCGTGGTGCGAAACCGGGATTCCACACCGGTCTTCATTAAGTCACTGTTGGTGCAGGGAAATCAGCGATTCGTGGTGGCAAGTCCAAAGGGCAGCTTTGCTATTCGTCCTCGAGACTCAGCGTTTGTGACGATATGCGCCACCCAGTGGGCAGACTCAACGGCCATGGCCGCGACCATCGTCATTCAGCTTCCATGTGGTCTTACGAGGAACATTTTTGCGAAGACACGTCTGAGTGCCAGTCTCAAGGGCGACTCTATCGATCTGGGCGACGTTCGACTCGGTGACACGGCGTGTGGCAGGGTGGCTATCGTTAACGGTGGTGACAAACCTGTGGATGTTGAGCAGCTTGTCTCAACGCGAATCGACACCAGTTTCGTTGTTGACACCGCACGTCTCGGTCTGCCAAGATTCATTGGTCCCGGAGATACGCTCTGGGTTGACGTCTGCTTCGTGGCTCGTCGCGAGGGCGCGGCACTGCGACGGGACTCGGTTGTCTCGGATCAGTCAGACGAGGCGATTCTCACCTACAGAGCTCGGGGTGTTCGGCCACAGGTTGGGTCCATCATCATTGATTGGCGAGAACGCCGTCTTGGGAGCGTGAATGACACCACGTTCTGGATTCGGAACACCGGCAGCGGATGGTGCGTGGCGACCGGCGATCTGAGTGGTTTACCCGCGTCGCTGATCGTGAGTTCCGATAAGCTCGTGAAGGGGGCTCGCATGGCGGCGGGGGATTCGGTGCTGGTTTCTGCTTCCTTCCGGCCCAATCAACGCGGTACCCTTCGACACGTTGTGCCAATCGCTATCGACTGGAGTCAGCATGCTCCGGTCACCATTGAGTTCCGGGGTGTTGGCATTATGCCGGACATCTTTGTCCGCGATATCGACTTTGATTCCGTGGTGGTGAATACCACCCGTGATAGTCTCGCAGGACTGGTGTCAACCGGATTTGACCGTGGAAATACCGACTTGAAGGTGTATTCTGTCACCATCGTCGGCCCGGATTCATCGGCATTCACGATCCCCGAATCGCTTCGAGGACTTGCTGGCAGGTCAATACCGTTGATGTCGATCCTGAGCGATGTTGTTTCCTTCACGCCTGGGCGCTTGGGGCGCCATGTATGTACGATCGACATTGAACACGACGCATCACCCCAGCCCGGAGTTCATGAACATACCAGGTTCCGTTTGCTCGTGGTTGGCGTGCCGCTTCCTCAGGCGCGTCCGGTTGTTGCGGTCAAGACGAAACTGCGTGTCCGAGCATGTACCGACGAGCCCGTGATCCTTTCCATCAGGAATGACGGAACAGCGCGCGCAGTCATTGACTCCGTGTATCTCGTTGCTCGATCCTCTGGGATATCGGTCTTCGGCAACCTTGACGGTACTGCCAAGCCCCGTTACATCGATCCAGGTCAGAGCTGGTCAGATACCGTCACGATGCAATGGGACACGCTCACGCCGTATATGGTGACGCTTGGCGTTATTGATTCCGCCGGGAATGTCTACTCCGATTCCGTTGAGGTAGTTGTAGAGTCCGGCTACGCGTCGGTTTCGATGCAGATACTTGGAGCGCCGCTATTGACGGCCGGGCCTGCCTGGATCACCACGGAAGCCATTCTGCCGGACGTTCAGGCTGTGCCAGTTCAGCCGGCAATGCATCTGTTGATCGAGAGAGATCGGTTCGTGGTGGATGTCAGCGATTCAACGAGCGTCTATCTCGAACGCAATGGCGTCACCCGCAAGGTTGATGCCGAGATAACTCAAAGCCAAGGGGCTATTCTGATCCGACTGCGAGATCAGGTACCAGGGCCATGGAAGCTAACGGGCCGACTCTATGGCACGATGATCTGGAACGATCCTGACGCCCGGGAATGCATCGCCGTTCTGGATGGCACACCGTGCTTCCGGCAAAGCGCGTCTCCAGCTCAGGAGTTTCGTGTTGATCCATGTGGTTCACGACTGCGAATGGTAGAAGTTGGCACTCGCCCCGGGGTCTTCGTCGAGCCACTTGGGCATCCATTCGCGTCGAGTCTTTCGGTTCGTGTTACAGCCTCCGTAGCAACGCACGCACGCGTCTGGCTTGAATCCCTCTCTGGACAACATTTTCCACTATCGGAACATTTGTCTTTGCAAAAGGGCAGTCAACATTGTAATTTCTCATGTTCTAATCTGGCATCTGGGGTCTACAGGCTCGTTGTCAGCCATGAATACGGGGTCGAGGTCACGAACATCATCATCGTCAACTAGGGCAATCGAGTATGAGGCAAATTAGTTCCGCAGTCCTTGCAGTGTTCTTCCTTGCGACGTCATCCCTGCTGGCCCAGCAGGAAATTGGCGCGCGTGCAACGCCTCTGCAGCCGGCACGTCGTGCCCCGCGTATTTACGTGGGACCGGTCTTCGGCTACAACAACTCATTGCACTCGTCGAGTTTCCAGTCTGTGTCCGGCGATGTTCTTTGCCCAACCTTTACAGGTGGCACGAAGAACGGTTACTACGCCGGTATCTCATTCGAATATTTGCTCGGTAAGCCGCGTGAATCGAAGTCGTCGATCATTGGGCGCGCTGTGTACAATACGTTTCCGGCCTTCTTCCAACAGGGCGGTGATATCCTCCCATCGATCGATTCATCCACTGGCAACGTTGTGTTCTCCGAAGTTGAGCACACGGCGGACATCCAATACTCGACATTCGACATTGAGCTGATCTATAAGCTCAACCTGTTCAATTCGAACTTTGGCGTTGTTGTCGGCCCAACGGTTGGGTTTGTTTCTGGCGTACAGCGCATCCAGCGAATGAACCTGATTTCGCCATCAAACGCTGTGTTCAAAGAAAAGCCAGGAACGAAGTACGAGAATTTTGGTCGCACTGCTATCACGGCTGAGGATGACATTCCAGGACACTCGACCATGCGTCTTGCCATCAAGGCTGGCGTGCAATATGAGATCACTGTTGGACGCATTCTCGTTGTTCCTTGTGCGTATTACAACTTTGGTGTGACCAAGCTGAGCGATGCGGACAATCTCCGTGTCAACGCTCTCCAGGTTGGCGTCGACGTGCGCTTTGCACTGTAAGCGCCCGCCACAACTCATCGTCAACGATCTGATGCCCACTCTCCGAGTGGGCATCGCTATTTTGGAGACCTGTTGAGCCCCATTTCGAAATTGAGCTGCAGGACGAATGAAGAATCTCTGGGCACCTTGGCGGCGGCAGTACGTGACGCAGGCTGACGCTGACAGCGCCTCATGCTTTTTGTGTCAGGCTGTTGAACATGACCATGTGTCCCAGGAACGTGGCATCGTCCATATCGCCGAGCACTCGGTGATCATTTTGAACAAGTATCCGTATTCGAGCGGACATCTTCTGGTTGCTCCGAAGGCCCATAACGGTGATCTTCTGGACCTTGATGACATCACTTATGCGTGCCTGATGCAATCCGTGCGCCTTGCCAGCCGAGCCGTCACTCACGTCTATAAGCCGCATGGCTTGAATATTGGGATGAATCTCGGTTCAGCCGCCGGTGCAGGCGTACCAGATCACTGCCACGTACATGTTGTACCACGGTGGGATGGTGACACCAACTTTATGCCCGTTGTGGCAAACGTTAAGGTGGCATCGGAGAAACTTGAAGACACATGGCAAAGGGTCACTGAGGCAATTGGATTGAATGGGCAGGTGGGATTGTGAGCTCCTTTGCGCCTCAGCGTCGATACAGTCAGAATTTTTTGACAGACGTCGGCATAGCCCGAAACATCGTCGGAGCTTTGCAGCTGACCCCGCAAGATTCGGTCGTCGAGATCGGTCCGGGGAAGGGGGCGTTAACGACGCATCTTGTGGATTCACCGGCCAAAAAGATAGCAGCGGTCGAACTTGATGCTCGGGCGGTGGAGTTCCTGCGTGATCAACCATGGGTGCGATCCGGTCGAGTGCGCATCGTCCAGGGTGATGCGCTGACGGCACGTGTCGCCGACATCTTGGCAGACGAGCAAAGGGATCACCGCTGTATCATCGGAAACATTCCCTATGCGATCACCAGCCCCTTACTGTTTTGGATGTTCGACCAGCGTCTTGACGTATCCCGCGCGGTATTCATGATGCAGCGAGAGGTTGCGCGCCGCTGTGTGGCCAATGTCGGTTCGAAAGACTATGGCATACTCTCGGTTGCCAGCTGGCTCTATGGGTCGGCAAAGCTCATGTTTCATGTGCAGCCTGGATCGTTTTTTCCCCGTCCGGCGGTAACATCTTCGGTTGTGCGATTTGATCTTCTCAATGGTACGGCTGACGGATTGCCTCAACGGGAGTTTATGGACTTCGTGCGGTCTGCGTTTAGTCAGCGACGCAAGGTGATGACCAATGCACTTGCCGCCTGGTCGGGTCGAAATACTGTACCGCTGCGCGAGGATTCTCTGCACTGTGGTATCGACTTGTCTCGGGCGCGCGCTGAGGAGTGCTCTCCTGACGTGTTAGGTCGAATCTATCGATCGATTCAAACCACGCATTTGGTTCGAAATAGCCCGCCCGGAGTAACGCTATGAACAGCCGGGTCAGCTTTCGCGAGATCGGCAAGATCATTGCCAAGGATTGGAACTCTGCAGACCTCTACACAAGTCTTATGCTGGCACTCTACAGCATTCTGGCAATCGTTCTGCATCAATGGATTCACGGAAGTGCCACTACTGTGTGGACGAACGTCCTTGTGCTAACCCTTATCGCCAGTACGATTGTTCTCACAAGACTCACGGATTCATCGGCAATTCGTTTCGTCCGGCTGTTCTACGTGGTGCCGGTCATCTACATGCTATATGACCAGACACACCTTTTTGTACCCGTCGTTCATCCCCACGACTATGATACGTGGCTCATTGCGGCTGACAGGGCTTTGTTTGGTGTGGATCCCACCGTGTGGCTGTATCAGTTTGCCCACCCGGTGCTAACAGAGTATCTGCAGTTCTGCTACTTCATCTTCTACCTCTTGCCCGTTGGGCATGCCCTTGAGCTCTGGTACCGTGGTGATCTTGAACGTGTAGAACAGTTTGCGCGGATGATGACGTTCATGTTCTTCATCTCGTACCTCTTGTACTTCTGCCTTCCGGCCATCGGGCCGCGTTTTACCATCCACGACTTCGCATTAACCAGTCAGGAACTCCCAGGTGTATGGATAACCGACATGCTCCGAAATATCATCAACGTGGGTGGCGGCGTTGTAAAAGGCGTTGCTGATCCGACGTCGGTGGTGAATCGTGACTGCATGCCGAGCGGCCATACTATGCTTACGCTCGTAAATATTGCTCTGGCATTCCGGTTCAAAAGTCGATATAGATATGTGTTTCTGATTATCGGAGGAAGTCTGATTTTCGGGACGGTGTACCTGCGATATCATTACGTTGTCGATCTTCTCGTAGGGGGCTTTCTGGTTCTCCTCTGTATGCCCCTTGAGGTGCCGGTGGATAAGTACGTTCGAAAAACGCTCAAAAAATGAAATTTTAGCCCCCTTCTTCATGTAACCTTTTCTGTCTGACGTAGTCTTTCATTTGTTGCCAGCGGATTCGACACAAGGATTATTGTCCACATTCCTTAAAAAACTCCCAAAGCAACGTTGCACGAAAGAAATTTTCGGTTATTTTCTAGAGTCGTGCCCCCGGGCACGAACGTGAATTTTGGCAATCATACTCCATTTCTATCACCCAAGGAGGAAGTCCATGAGACTTGCATCCACTTTTTCAATGCGTGTAGCTGCCCTCATCCTGATGGCTCTTACCTGCATTGGCAACGCCACCGCGAACGACACGAAGACGTCGGAAAAGCGCGGTACGATGGTACTTTCCGAAGGCCGTCGCTACATGGTGGCTTTCCCACAGGTATGGGCTAGCCCATCGGAGCAACCATTGGCGCAGCCGATGATGCTTTTGATCTCTTCTCGCACGAAGACGAAGGTTCGTGTGATGACGCCGTCGGCGATCAATGAAGGTCCGCGTATGGACAAGGAATACACACTTGAGGCGAACAAGGTCCTCAAGGTGCCTATTTCCATCGCATACATGCACACCCAGTCGGAAACAAAGACTGGTTTTGGCATTGCCGTCGAAGCAAAGACACCGATCTCGGTTTCTACGCTTCAGCAGTGGAACGGTAACGGTGAAATGGCTCGCCACCTGCCAGTTGAAGG
>VEQR01000150.1 GCA_018883125.1 Candidatus Kapaibacterium sp. | reverse complement strand
GGAGTCTGGACCGTGTCTCAGTTCCAGTGTGGCTGTTCGTCCTCTCAGACCAGCTACTGATCGTCGCCTTGGTGAGCCATTACCTCACCAACTAGCTAATCAGCCGCAGGCTCATCCCCATCCGCTTTCGCTTTGACCTCTCGGCCTCATCAGTGTTTAGCCTCGGTTTCCCGAGGTTGTCACTGTGATGGGGGCAGATTACCTACGTGTTACTCACCCGTGCGCCAGTGGTATTGCTACCCCTAGACTTGCATGTGTTAGGCATGCCGCCAGCGTTCGTCCTGAGCCAGGATCAAACTCTCCGTTGTAGAAGTTGTTTGATGCTGTTTCAATTGTGTTGTTTCCGAATCGATCGCATGTTCTCTAAAACGTCTCCGCTTCAGAGCTCATGACGGGGGTAGGTGGTTAACCTACCCTACTGTGAAAGGCAAATCTCTTTGCCTCTCTTGCATGGTTTCTTGTTTTCCTTCCTGTTGTCAAAGAACACCGCCGCTCAGTCGAGACTGAGCAACTCCCGTTGCAGAACACCGTTCTGCGCGGGGGGAACGACAAACATACGGCAGAAGGGGTATATCCTCCAAATGCCTGTGAAGTTCATTTTTAGTTCTGGAGCGAAGCCCCTTCCGCGTCACGTTGTCCGGCGTCTGTTGCACGGAGAAAGAACGCTCGGAAGAATATCGACTCGGGGATCAGAAGCAGAGTCAGACTCAGAGTGTCGGCCGTGAAAAGCTGATTCGGCAGAGGCGCATCCGGCATGATGATGCGTGCAATAGGCCCCGTCATCGCCCACAGAATCGTAAAGACAAGCGCACAGGTGGCAACCGCCAGGAAGCCGCCCTTCATTCCATCTCGCTGCCACCGAACCGTAAAGGCATAGATGGCGGCGATAACGTGAACATGATATATCAGGAGGTCGATCATGGAAAATGCGGAAGTGACGAAACGTGGGATTGCAAAAATGCAAAACCAAGACAGACCCCGTGAACGGCTGCTTCAGTATGGCGCGTGGGCTCTGAGTACGCAAGAGCTCATCGCCTTGGTGATCGGGTCGGGATCCCAAGGGACCTCGGCGGAGGACATCGCACAATCGCTGCTGGTACGCTACGCAACGCTTCTGGATATGGCCGGACGTGATGTGGCCGAGCTGTGCACTGTATGCGGCATGGGCCCGGCAAAGGCAGCAGCCCTCAGCGCAGCCTTTGAGTTGTCTCATCGGATCCAAGCCGAACCATTCGCCAATCGAACCAGCGTGACCTCCCCGGCGATTCTTGCACGCATGCTGATGCCGCGTATGCGCCAACGTCGGACGGAATCGTTCATCGTGATTCTGCTCAATGCGGCCAACCAGATCATCCGCCAAGTGAACGCCAGCGACGGCTCCCTGAATGCCGTGATGATCCACCCGCGCGAGGTCTTCCGGCTGGCCATCGCCGAGAGCGCGGCCGCTATCATTCTTGCACATAACCACCCGTCGGGAAACATCGAACCGTCAAGCGAAGACATTGCGATAACCCGACAACTTGTCGAGGCCGGACGCATCGTCGATATTCGCGTGCTCGATCATGTGATCATCGCCGGAGATGACTATACGTCGTTCGTCGAACGTGGTCTGATCTGACACACCATGCGTTGCCGGAATTCGTCATCGCGATGTCGTTATCCACGACGCTTAACAGCCCCTTTCCCGATTGAACTGACAATGAACTTTACGGATTACTACAAAGAGCTGGAGCTCGAACGCACCGCATCGGAAGACGACATCAAGAAGGCGTTTCGCCGGCTTGCTCGCCAGTACCATCCGGATGCGAATCCCGATAATCCGCAGGCTGAAGAGCGGTTCAAGCGGATCAGCGAGGCATACGAAGTTCTGGGCGATGCGACCAAGCGCGCCAAATATGATCAGCTCTCACGCCAGACATCCGGCTATCAGCGGTCAGGGGGCAGGCAGGGTGCACCATCGTTTTCGATGGATGACGTGGGCGATATGTTCAGCGGTACATCGTTCGGTGATCTTCTCTCGGAGCTTTTCGGTCAAAGCAGATCGAATCAGCGCACCACAACTTCGCGTAACCGAACTGCACCACGCCGCATGCCCGTGTACACGATAACGCTCTCGCTTGCAGAAGCCTTTGCCGGTGTATCAAAGAGGTTGACTCTTGGTGAGACAACTGCCGATGTTTCCTTCCGCCCGGGAATTGCCAGCGGACAGAAACTTCGCATCGGCAATGCCGAGCTCGAGGTCGCGATCGCTCCGGATGTGCGATTTCATCGCGAGGGCGACGACCTGCATGTACGCCACCAGATCGAACTGACAACGGCACTGCTCGGTGGACGCATCGAAATTCAGACACTCGCCGGCGCGATGCTCGCCATGACAGTTCCGCCCGGAACACAGAATGAGCGGAAGCTCCGCCTTAAGGGACAGGGCATGCCGCGATACACATCACCGGATAATCGCGGCGACCTGTATGTGACGCTTGAGGTGAAGATCCCATCTGCACTTAATGAAGAGCAAAAGGATCTTGTTCAACGCCTACGAGAGAGTGGACTCTAAGGTTCGGTCAAGTACCCAGGGTTGCGTAACCTTGCAGGATGACGCGGATAACGTTCGACCAGGTCAGTAAATCCTATGACAATGTGCAGCCCCTTCGGGATGTGTCGCTGAGCATCGAACCCGGCGAGTTCTTCGTGCTCGTCGGACCCTCGGGCTGTGGCAAGAGCACACTCCTGCGAATGATCGCAGGTCTGGAATCCGTTTCCTCAGGCACTCTCTCCTTCGATGAGACGCCAATGAACAACGTCGAGCCGCGCTTGCGAGACGTTGGCATGGTGTTCCAGAATTATGCGCTCTATCCTCATTTGACTGTTGCCGAGAACCTGGCCTTCCCATTGAAGATTCGCAAGGAGTCAGTCGAGAGCATACGCTCATCGGTCGATCGCGTCGCACACATGCTGGGTCTTGCGGATCTCCTAGATCGACGTCCTAAGCAGCTTTCGGGCGGACAGCGCCAGCGCGTTGCCGTTGGCCGGGCGATCATCCGACGTCCACGCGTGTTCTTGTTTGATGAGCCCCTTTCCAACCTTGACGCGCAACTGCGCACACACATGCGCACCGAACTCCGCACCCTGCAACACGAGCTCGGAGTTACGA
>VEQR01000016.1 GCA_018883125.1 Candidatus Kapaibacterium sp. | reverse complement strand
GATCGACAGAGCTGCCCGAGGGGAATGATGGACTTGGTCTTCAGTTACTTGGCATCACCGGCGACAAAGTACTTCCGCCGGATCTCTACGAAGAATGCCGTCAGCGCGCTCTCCGAAGCGTCCGTGGTACTGTGCAGGCTGACATTCTCAAAGAGGATCAGGCACAGAACACCTGCATCTTCTCGACCGAGTTTGCGCTGCGCATGATGGGTGATGTACAGGAGTATTTCATTCAGAAAAGTGTCCGCAACTTCTACTCCGTATCGATCTCGGGTTATCACATTGCAGAGGCCGGTGCGAACCCCATCACGCAGCTTGCATTTACTCTTGCCAATGGATTCACCTACGTTGAGTACTACCTCTCGCGGGGAATGAACATTGACGACTTTGCGCCGAACCTGTCGTTTTTCTTCTCCAACGGAGTTGACCCCGAGTACAGCGTAATCGGCCGTGTGGCCAGGCGCATCTGGGCAAAGGCCATGAAGAACGTCTACGGCGGCAACGAGCGTTCGCAGATGCTGAAGTATCATATCCAGACGTCTGGACGATCGCTCCACGCGCAGGAGATCGACTTCAACGATATCCGCACAACGCTGCAGGCGCTTTACGCCATCTACGACAATTGCAACTCGCTTCATACAAACGCCTACGATGAAGCGATCACCACGCCAACAGAGGAAAGTGTGCGTCGGGCCGTGGCTATTCAGTTGATCATCAACCGCGAGCTTGGTCTGGCCAAGAATGAGAACCCTATCCAGGGATCATTCATCATCGAGGAGCTGACGGACCTTGTTGAGGAGGCCGTATGCACGGAGTTTCGGCGCATCTCGGATCGTGGAGGTGTGCTCGGTGCCATGGAGAACATGTATCAGCGCAATAAGATCCAGGAAGAGTCTCTCTACTACGAAACACTCAAGCACACGGGTCAGTACCCCATTGTTGGTGTGAACACATTCCTGAGTTCCAAGGGATCGCCAACGGTGATCCCCGACGAGGTAATTCGCTCGACGACCGACGAGAAGGAGCAGCAGATATCCAACGTTGCCAGCGTAAAGGCACGTGGAGGCATCGAAGCAGAGCGTGCTCTTGAGAACCTGCGTCGGACGGCAGTGCAGAACGGGAACATCTTTGCGGCTCTGATGGACGCAGCCAAGGTCTGCTCTCTTGGACAGATGACGCGGGCATTGTACGACGTTGGTGGACAGTACCGACGCAACATGTAACAGACCGTGATATCCTACGGCGACATTGAAGCTGCGGCTGGCCGCATAGCCCCCTTCATACACCGAACACCGGTGATGACCTCCGGTGCGCTTAACCGGATGTTCGGGGCAGAGCTCTTCTTCAAGTGCGAGAACCTGCAGAAGATTGGGGCGTTCAAGGCGCGTGGCGCTGTGAACGCGGTGATGCTGCTTGACGAGGACACTGCCCGAGGCGGCGTGATAACGCATTCAAGTGGAAATCACGCCCAGGCCCTTGCCTACGCTGCATCGTTGCGGGGTATTCCCTGTACGATTGTGATGCCGAAGACGGCGCCGGTGGTAAAGATCGAGGCGGTGCAGGGGTATGGAGCAGAGATCGTCTTCTGCGAGCCGACGCTGGAGTCACGGCTGGAGACAATGATGGCCATCGTTGCTACGACGGGTGCTCATGTGGTTCCTCCGTATAACGATGACCGCGTGATGGCCGGACAGGGTACTGCAGGTAAGGAACTCTGCGAGCAGGTTTCGAACCTTGACGTCGTAATGGCTCCCGTAGGTGGTGGTGGTTTGCTTGGCGGTGTCTCGACTGCCGTTCGGGCAATGGTGCCAGGTGCCCGGGTGATCGGTGCCGAGCCGGAGATCGCGGCCGATGCCAAAGAGTCACTCCGGACCGGCGTGCTTCAGCCCCCTGTGGACAGCATGACCATTGCCGATGGACTTCGAACGGGTCTTGGCGATCTCACTCTAGCGCAGCTCATTTCCACGGGCGTTCAGATTGAAACGGCCTCCGAGGAGAGTATTCGACGTGGCACGCTGCTCGTGATGGAGCGTCTCAAACTCGTCATCGAGCCCAGCGCAGGGGTCACCCTAGGTGTATTGCTCGAACAGCCCGATTTGGTGCGAGGATCTCGGGTGGGTATCGTTCTATGCGGAGGTAATGTTGATCTGCGCCCCCTTTGGAGCTGATTTTCCGTAGTTTTGTGGTCCTTTGGACACCTCCGAATCATCTCTCGCGACCAAGTACGAGGCCGTTATCGGTCTCGAGGTCCACGCCCAGCTGACCTCAGCATCGAAGGCGTTCTGCAGTTGCTCCACCACCTATGGGGCTCAGCCGAACGTCAACGTTTGTCCTATCTGTCTGGGTCATCCCGGCGTCCTTCCCGTGCTGAACGAAAACCTCGTGGCCTATGCCGTGAGGATGGGGTTGGCAACCAACTGTATGATCCGGCGTGTGTCCACATTTTCCCGCAAGAATTATTACTACCCCGACCTTCCAAAGGGGTATCAGATCACACAGTATGCGGATCCGATCTGCCATGACGGATTCGTTGAGATAGAGACCGATCAGGGGGCGAAGCAGATCGGCATCACCCGAATTCACATGGAAGAGGATTCAGGCAAGAGCATTCATGATCTGGACATCGACACGCTTGTCGACCTTAACCGGGCTGGCGTGCCCCTTATCGAGATTGTCAGCGAGCCTGATATCCGCACTCCGCAGGAGGCCTATCAATACCTTCAGCAGATGCGGCAGATCCTCATTTACTTGGGAATATGTGACGGGAACCTCGAAGAGGGCAGCATGCGCTGCGATGCGAATGTTTCCGTTCGAATCAAGGGCAGTACCAGCTTTGGCACGAAGCGCGAGGTGAAGAACCTGAACTCCTTCCGCAACGTTGAAAAGGCAATCGACTTTGAGATCAACGACCAGATCGCTCTCCTAGAAGGGGGCGGGCAGGTTGTTCAGCAAACGCGGATGTGGGACGCCGGAGCACAGAAGACCAAGGTGATGCGCAGTAAGGAACAGGCGCACGACTACCGGTACTTTCCCGAGCCGGACCTTGGTCCGGTCGTGGTAGATCATGAACGCCTAGAGGAGCTGCGCCGGACCATTCCGGAGCTCTCTTTAGCAAAGAAACGCCGGTTCACCGAGCAGTATCATCTGCCGGCCTATGATGCGGCGATCTTTGTGGATGACATTGATGTGGCCACGTATTACGAAGACACATGCGGCTTACTGGCATCGCCGGGGGCCGAAACGTACAAGCTGACAAGTAACTGGATCATGACGGACATACTGCGCATCATGGGGGAGCGCAAGTGTTCTGTGAACGACGTAGGGCTTACGCCGCGACAACTTGCATCCATTGTTGATGTTATCGCCGACGGCACGATCAGCAGTAAGACGGCCAAAGATGTGTTTCCCGATATGCTTGGAACGGGGCGAACAGCTCCCGAGCTGATCGAGGAGCGCGGTCTGAAGCAGGTTTCCGACCCGTCGGCGTTGTTGGCCATGGTACAGAACGTAATCCAGAGTAATCCGGATAACGTGCAGAAGTACAGAGACGGTAAGACCAACCTGCTTGGATTTTTCGTTGGCCAGGTGCTGAAGGCATCAGGTGGAACCGCGAATCCTGCAATGGTAACGCAGCTGATGAAGGAAGCATTGGAATCATCCACGGTTAACCCATAGAATTCAGTGGAACGATCATGCCGATAACGCCAACAAAGACCATCTGGAAGAACGGGAGTTTTGTCCCCTTCGAGAAGGCCACTATCCACGTCCTGTCGCACGTTGTGCACTACGGCTCGGCATGGTTTGAGGGAATCCGTTGCTACGAAACCGCCGGCGGCACGGCTGTCTTCCGTCTGCATGATCACATGCGTCGGTTGCACCAGTCGCTGAAGGTGTATCGTACGCAGCTTCCCTTTTCGGTTGATGAACTATCGGAGGCTGCAGTGGATCTCGTCCGCCGCAACAAGCTCCGTCAGTGCTACATCCGCCCCTTTGCCCTACGGGGTTTTGGAGACATGGGGGTCTATGGACTGCGCTGTCCGGTAGAGGTGTACATAGCTGCATGGGAATGGGGCGCCTATCTCGGTGACGATGCGGCACAGAATGGCGTTGACGTGTGTATTTCGTCGTGGGACAGGATCACACCGAACGCACTGCCATCGATGGCCAAGGCTGGCGGTAACTATATGAACTCCCAGCTGGTAAAGATGGAGGCCGTTGAGAACGGCTATGCGGAGGGCATCTGCCTTGACGCCTACGGCAACATTGCCGAGGGCTCGGGTGAAAACGTGTTCGTGGTTGTGAACGACGAGCTTATCACGCCCCCTGCCGCAAGTTCTCTGTTACCTGGAATCACTCGCGACACAGTGATAACTCTGGCCGAGGAGCTTGGGGTAACGGTGCGAGAACAGAACATTCCGAGAGCGATGCTCTACAGTTGCGATGAAATGTTTCTCACCGGCACGGCCGTCGAGATCACTCCGGTGAAATCGGTTGACCGTATTGCTGTGGGAAGGGGCAAGGTTGGACCGGTCACACGGGCCTTGCAGCAGGCATTCCACAATGTGACCGTGCATGGGGAGGACCCGTACGGATGGCTGACACCTGTGCGCAAGTCCACAAAAAAATCTTAACGACGAAACACCACGAGGATCTACGATCATGGCCAAGACGACCAAGGCAAAACCTGCAGCAACGCAATCCGCACCTGCACCGAAGCAGCGTGAGGACCTGTTCAACGTCAAGGGGTTCCCGAAAGAGACACTCGTTGATTGGTATCGCACGCAACACCTTGGACGCCGGCTTGACGAAAAGGCCGCGAACTACCTAAAGATGGCAAAGGGCTGGTCGTACCATGCCCCGTTCGCGGGTCACGACGGAATTCAGCTTGCTCTTGGCAAGGTGTTTCGTCCGGGAAAAGACTTCCTCTTTCCCTACTACCGAGACATGCTCACTTCGCTGGCAGCCGGCGTATCGGTTGAAGAGATCATTGCAAATGGTCTCTCCAAGGATGTTGACGTAGCCGGTGGTGGACGCCACATGAGCAACCATTTTGCCAAGATCTCCATCAACCTGCAGAACTCTTCGTCGTGCACCGGAAACCACTCGCAGCAAGCGGTGGGCACAGCCAGGTCTATCCGCAAGTTCAACGGCGACGAGGTGGTCTACTGCTCTACGGGCGAGAGCACCACATCCGAGGGCTACTACTACGAAGCCGTCAACGGTGCCGATCGGGAAAAGCTTCCCATTGTGTTCGTGATCCAGAATAACAAGTACGGCATCAGTGTGCCGGTCCGCGAGCAGACGTTCAACCCTGTGGTTGCTGAGAACTTCAGCGGTTTCAAGAACCTGAAGATCATCTACTGTGATGGCCGTGACCCGATGGATTCCTTCCGGGCCATGGAGCAGGCACGGGATTATGCTCTCAGCGGCAAGGGGCCAGTCATGGTCCACGCGGACTGCGACCGTATCGGCTCGCACTCGAATTCGGACAATCACGAGCTGTATCGCGAGCCAGCGGATCTTCAGGCCATGAAGGACCGCGATCCACTTCCGCGGATGCGTGCCACACTGTTAGCAAATGGAATTGCAACAGAAGAACAGCTCCTTGCCATCGAAGAGGCCAATAAGACCGCCATTTTTGCCGCAGCGGATGCTATCGAGCCCCTTGCCGACCCAGATCCGGCGTCTTATACGGACTTCGTGATTCCTGATCCGGTGATCGGATATCATGACACCACCGAGCAGCACTACGTGCCGTCACCCGATGCCCCTGTTGTGACGTTCCGCGAGGGTATCGTGAACGCCATGCACGAGGAGTTCCGGCGTAATCCGGCCACATTCCTGTTTGGTCAGGACGTTGCATCATTCAAAAAGCAGGGCATCTTTAATGTTTGTAAGGGCATGCTGGATGAGTTTGGCAATGATCGGGTGTTCAACGCCCCGATCGCTGAGGATTTCATCGTTGGTACGGCGAATGGAATGACCCGCTACCGCGACGACATTCGAGTTGTTGTGGAGGGGGCTGAGTTTGCCGACTATTTCTGGCCGGCGATGGAGCAGCTGATCGAGTGCACACACGATTACTGGCGTACTAAAGGCCAGTTTGCCCCAGCCATGGTCATCCGTCTTGCTTCCGGGGGGTACATCCAGGGGGGGCTGTATCACTCTCAGAACCTTGAGGGCACGTTCACGACGCTTCCGGGTCTGCGGGTTGTATGTCCGTCCTTTGCCGACGATGCTGTTGGCCTTATGCGCAACGCTATCCGTTCGCGTGGCACCACGATGTTCCTTGAACCGAAGTTTCTCTACAACTACCGTCCAACATCGGCTCCGATGCCGTCCGAGGACTTCATCATCCCATTTGGCAAAGCCAAGGTGCGTCGTGCAGGTACACATGTCACCATCGTCACCTACGGCACGGCAGTGCACTGGAGTCTGCAGGCAGCGGACCAGCTTGCGTCGGAGGGGATCGACGTTGAAGTGATCGATCTGCGATCACTAGCCCCTTGGGACAAGGAAATGGTCTTTGAACACGTTCGTCGCACCGGACGCTGTGTGGTTGCGCACGAAGACAAGAAGACGGGCGGTTTTGGCGGCGAGGTTGCTTCGTCGATCGGAGAAGAACTTTTCCGGTATCTCGACGCACCAGTTGCCCGTGTAGGTTCCAAGGATACTCCTGTTGGATTTGCGAAAAGTCTCGAACAGGCCATTCTGCTGAATGTTTCGGATATCGCCGAGGCTGTCCGAAACACCGTCCGCTTCTAAGGAACCTTTGTGCGCGGCCGTGTTGAAAACGGCACATCGAACGCTGTGGATAACCAACCTAAGGGCAACAAACAGTTAGGTTTACCGCTGAGGTTCGTGTTTATATTTCAAGTTGGTCGGTAACGCCACCAAAGGTATATTTGCAAATCTGTTTCACTGGGCTCACTGTGTTCCTCAGGTTCACTGTTGCGTCGAGTGGTGCAGAAACTTTGTTTTCCGCCAATCAATCCATAGGATGATGGTGGTTTTGTAGGACATGAGAGGAGTGCATGAGCACAGGGTTACCGCACGAAAACTACAGTTCATCGGAGATGTCGGCTTCAACCGGGCATGCTTCTACGGACATCGTTGACTTCATCAGCAGTCGCTGGAAGGTACTTGCAGGAGTTGTTGGAGCAATCGCTCTAGTAGCTGCTGGCTACTTCTACTACGACAGTCAGCAGCAGGAACTCAACATGGAGGGTCTCACACACCTCTCACGTGTGAGAAATGTGTTTGACATGGGTGCGTATGATGCTGCACTTACCGGCAAGGGAATTCCGCCTGTGGGAACAGAAGCTGTAAAGGGGCTTGTAGCCATTAGTGACGAATACGAAGGCACACCGGCTGGAGAGCAAGCTGCCCTGATGGCTGGCAATGCGTACGTAAATCTCGGTAAGCCAAACGAAGCTTTGGGACAATTCGAGCGTGCGGCCTCATCTGACTCAAAATTGATGCAAGCGGGTGCCAAGCAAGGACTTGCTGCGGTAAGCGAGCTTCAGAAGAAGGTTGCCGAAGCAGCAGCTCTCTATGAAGAAGCGGCCACCTTGGCTCAAAGCAGCGGTCTTGAGGACGTTATGCTGTACCGCGCGGCGGTCTGCTATGAAGAAGCAAAAAACAGCGAAAAAGCAGTTGAATTGTACCGGTTAGTTGTCAAAAAATACGAGATGTCGGAAGTCGCGGCTTCAGCAAAGTCGGGTCTTGCGCGTCTTGGCACGGCAATTGATTAGCAAAACGAGGCATTTTGCCAATTTTCCACATGACTGACCCTGAACACGTGAAAAGAATGCTAAAGAATAAAGTTTTTACAACTGGAGGTTGTATGCAACGTTGGTTTCGTCTGAGCAGCTTGCTGCTTGCGTTAACCGCGGTTTTCAACGTAGCGCATGCGCAATTCGTTGAGGTACGCGGTAGTCTTCCCCCCGGGAACGTGCGCATTTTTGTTCGTGACACGATCTATCGGATCAGTGGCACGTACACAATTGGTGGTACGCTCGTAATCGAGCCCGGAACACGGGTTGAGTTCTTGCCGAATGGTCGGCTGGTGGACTCGACCGGTGGTCGCATCATTGCTGATGGTCGTGCGTCTGCGACGTACAACCCTACCGCAGTGAATCCATTGGTTCCGCCGTACATCGGCTATGATGACCTGAATTATTACGGTGCAGCTGGCGTCGTCACATCGACGATCGACAACGAGCCGACGATCAATTCAGCGAAGAACAGCCTGATTTTCAGTGTGAACCTGGGTGCGAACGCCAATCTCCAGAACCTCACGCCAGCCAAGGCGATCATGTATCGTGCCGCACGGCTCGATCTTGGCGCGGTGGTTTCAGCGATTCGTCTGAATCCGTGGTTCCGTCCGTCTGGCCGCACTGTTAATGTGACGCCTGCGCGCATCACATTTACTGCTGATCGTGTGAACAGCTTCTCACGTGAGTGGGGACATATCGTTGTGCTTCCGGGCGCTCGCGCGGCATTCTTCCGCGATGTTGACTTCGTCAACTTCCGTAAGGATACAACGGTAGACAACCGTCCGGTCTATCTCACCAATAACAGCGGTCAGGCATTCACGGCTCCACAAGCTGAGTCAGCCAACCAAACGCTTTTGAGTCAGACAAACGGTTGCGGTGGTGCCATCACAACGTTCTCGTCACGCACGTGGATCGTTGGTTGTAACTTCCGCAACAACATGGCGCGTTTCCGTGGCGGAGCTCTTCAAGTTCTCCAGGCACCGGTTGACGCATTTGCTGGATCAAACCTGCAGCTTTACCCAACGGTAGCTCCTGGTACGATCGCAGCCCTGCCAACGTATCCAGCAACGACGAATCCGTTTATGACGGATCAGACGACAGCTGCACCGATCAACACAGGTTTGCGCATCACGGATAATGTTGCGGAAGCTGGAGCTGAAACGCTGACCGACTCCGATCGCCAATCTCTGGATGATGCTCGTCTTGCACTGTACCTTGGTCGTATCCGCCAGTCGCGTTTTACGGGCAATTACACACTCCTTGCAGACGTAGATACGATTCGTATCGGTGCTGTTCGCATCGTTACAGATGTTTCTTCACGAGCAGCAACGACATTTGGAACCACAACCCGCTCACAACGTAATGAGTCGTTTGGTGGTGCTGTATATATCTCAGGTCGTACACCGATGACTGTTGGTATCGGTATCAACGATTTCCAAGGCAAAGACACAATTGAATTCAACGGTAACTACGCTGAGAACCGCCAATCAGCAACACCAGTTGGCAACCAGATCACTTCAGGTGCACGCGGTGGTGCAGTGTATGTTGGCGATAATACTGGTGTAGTGTTTGCCGGTCGTTATACGTCTAACAAGACGGTGACGCCATTCATCACAACGTTGTCATCATCGAGCGCGAATTCCGTTTCGAACTTCTCCAAGGGAGGAGCCATCTACACGGCGAATACAGCGCTTGCAATCCAGGTTCGTGGCAACCTCGACAACAACCCACCAACGCACTTCATCGGAAACGAGTCGGCTCGTGGTGGCGCCATCTGCGTTGAGCGTAATTCAGTGTCGCGCGCACTTTCACCATGGATCGGTGGTAGTGATGGCGTAATTGAAGCACGCAACTACGGTTTCAACATCAAATTCCGTGATAACAAGGCAACAGTTGACGGCGGTGCTATCTACACCGAGCGCAACATGTATGTTTACGGATCTGGTGGAACATCCGGACCACTTTGGATCTACGGAACGAACTACGGTGTAGAATTCAATAACAACACGGCGAACTTCGCTGGTGGTGCTATTGCAGTTCAAATTCCACAGAATCTTCCCGTCGTTGAGCGTGGACTTCGTTTTGTCCGCTCACACTTTGTGAACAACCGTGTTGGTCAGGTTCCAACAACAGGCACACCGAACATTGCCAACGAAGTTCGTGGTGGTGGTGGTCTGTATGTTATCAATGCTGATCTCAACCTTGTGAAGGGAACAGAGTTCCGCGCAAACAAGGTTTGGAATGGTAACGGTGGAGCTGTGGCTATCGTGACACCGGATACGGTAACACGTAAGCGCTACATGATCACAGACATCGATGATGTAACATTCGATGCAAATGCGATGGCAGTTTCGTATGCGCCGCGCAACGATGTCTTCACATTCGCAGCCGCTAACCCTCGTGCAGATGAGCGTATGCTCACGCGTTTCTATGAAAACGAAGCATATCCGAATGCTGCTCGTCAAGGTTCGGGTACAACACAGCGCGGCGATATCCGCGTAACACACCCCGGCACAACACTCCGCGAAAACGGTACTGGTCTTGGTGGTGCAGTGTACATTCTCGATAGCGTGCGAGTTCGCGTAGACACCTTCGCTTTTGATCGTGTTCGTTTCCAAAACAACATGGCACACAGTGGTGCTGCTATGTATTCAGACAATTACGATCTCAAGTTGAATTTTGCTCGCTGTTTGGTAACAGGCAACAAGGCAACTTCAAATATTGGTCGTCAGAACGACACAATTTCGGGACCATATCTCGCAGCTAGCAACGAAAATCCGGCATCGAGTGATCTTGCTGGTGCGGTTCTCTTCGGAGAAGTAACCGGTCCACTCCCATGGAACACATTCAGTACGGCTGCAAACTCCATCTACGACAATGACGCTCGCTTCATTGTTCGTCTTCCAGATGCACAAGACACGAAGGGTGTTCTCGCTGGAACGACTGGTATCGGTTTTGGTGGTGTTGACACACTCCGCGGTAACTATTGGGGCCGCACAGAAGCTAACGTTAACACAATCCTTCCTTTGACTGCAGGTTCATCATTTGCACGTACGCAGGAGACATTCTTTATTGCTGGCAACGGTAAGACGCACATGCGTTTTGTCCGCAACTCAACATCGAATCCAACTGAACAGGGTCCATTTGAATCTGCATGGCGCTACTCTTACACAGCAGTTCCAACTTGGCAGATCCCTGATACTCTTCTTATGGAAGGTCGCGTATACGACATCTTCGATAAGGGAACAGACATCAAGACAGCAGATTACTCCAATCGTCGCATGTCTCCAATTGAAGACTTCGCCGTTGGTATTCCGCCGACTCTCCGTCTCTACGCCGATCCGCTTATGCCTTCGTTTAACAAGTACGTTAAGCGTATGACGCGTAATCCAAACGATGCTGACAAGTTCGCAGACATTGCTGCGGTACAAACGGAATTTGTTGGTGATCATCCAATTGGTTACCCATTGTTCCTCGAAGCACGTGCTGATTACAACGGTACAGCCGAAATCGCGAACAATGATGCTCGTTCAATTAACGAGACAGTATTCTTCGTGATCAATGAGCGTACAGGCGATTACATCCGTATCAACATGGCTCAGCGCACGAATACAGACACGATCTTCCGTGCTCGTGTAGACTTCGTGCCAGACTCGACAAACGGTGGTGATCCAAACATCCGTCGCGCGTACGAAGGCCTCGCCACATATGGTACGGGTGCAACTCTCCTGTCGAAGATCGTTCGCAATGCTATTGCTGAAGATTCAGCAGCACTTGCAGGTCGCCGCTGGGAGGCTTCATCAACACTAGGTGAGCTTGGTGGTACGAACTTCCGCCTCGGTAACCGTCCTACGCTTCCAGTCTCGAACTCTCTTGGTTCGGCTGGCGGCAAGGAAACGTACTATGGTGGTGAGCGCTATCGTGCTCTTCCAGTTTCAAATGGAGACCCGATCACTGTCATTTCGCGTACAGCTCTTTGGAAAGACGGTGTCGTAAATGCTCTCAATGGTGCTCTTACATTCGCCATTGGCAACAACACGGTTCCACCAGTGTTTACCGGTGCTGCTGATACACTTGGAAAGTCGCCACTTCTCCATCCAGAAATGCGTAATCGCGTTTTCGTCACGGAGAATCGTCTTTACACGCCAATCACAGCCGGTCAATCGTCACGTGGTGCTGGACGTGGAAGTTGGTTTAGCGATCCTGCTAGCTATCCGGCAGATGCTCTCAACCAGCCGATCCCAGGAATGGATCTTACCGAGCGTGACTCGATTTTCTCAATCACAGCAGTTGACATCAACAAGTTCTACGATCCACGCGTTGTTCAAGACGCGAACTTCAACGCAGAACTCTCCTACTTCTGGCAGATCAAGACAGGTAACTCGGGTCTTCAATACTGGCTTCGCGACACTCTCGTGCGTGCCGGTGCAACGGCAAACAACGTTCGTTGGAGTGCACGCGGTTACCGCTTCTTCCGCGGTCGTCCGATCAACCCATACATCGTTCCTGGTGGTGAGCTAGTTGAGGTAGTTGCGAAGAACTTCCCGCCAAGCGTTGAGATGGTCGATTCACTGCGCAAGAGTGGATGGTCAGAGGATCAAATCAGCCGCTGGATCTACCTCTACCCATCATACTTCCATGCACAGGAGTATGACAACAATGCACTGCCGCTCGATCAGCGTAATCCATCAAACACCAACGCTCGTTTCCTTCAACAGGACACGGTGAACTTTGGTTGGATGGACTCTGTCTCCTACACATTCCGCATTCATGTCGTTGACTCAATGCCACGCTTCCTCTGGAATTATCGTGCTACAGGTACGAATGCTGTAACATTCCAGAACATGTGGAAGGGCGATACCACTATCGTTCTCGATCCAACAACGACTGATCCAGCAGTATACAACAAGGCAACCGGAACGTATCTCGATACGCTTCGCATGTTGAATACAACTAGTCGTGTTGCTCGTCGTTTTACACCTGCTCCGCAGAATGCACCAAACAACATTCTTGATGAGGTGTACAACAATCCGTCACGCAGCCAAGCTGACACACTCAACATTCACTTTGTCGCAAATGTGACCGATTCGCTTCGCTTCCGTGCTGACATTAACACGGACGACGAATTCGAAGACATGGCTGCTGCTGATCAAAGCCGTGATGTTGTTAAGCGCCTCGGTGCGTGGGACTATCGCTACGGTAAGACGTCGTACGGATTCCTATCGACATCCATCCGTCAGAACCCTGGTGACACAACTCTTGAAAGCATTATCCAAGCACGTCCGAGCTGGATGGCATCACGCTTCATGCGTCGTTATGAGTCAGCCGGCACAGCCGATCCATTCGCAGAAGACTTTACGTCACGCGGACAAATTGAAATCCGTATTCCACGTAATGTTGCTAACGAACTGCTTCAGCCGGTCAACGACTATGACCCAGGACGTCCATTTAACGATGATCGCAACACGGACACAATCATGTCTGTTATCGTAAACGATGGCCACGGTGGAGTCAACACACTGACGCGTCGTCTGTTTGTGAACTACCAGCCAAACCTTCTGGATGCAAATCTTCCAGATGCGATCGAAGACGAGGACTACAACACTCAGCTCATCGACAGTGCACGTCGCATCAAGGTCTATGATCCTAACTTCGGTCAGGTCATCGGCTACGAGTTGATCTATGCCGACGATACGCGCGACAGTGTTGAAATTGACCCGTACTTCTCTGAGGCGGGTACGATCAAGCTTGATGATACTCGCAAGACCACACCGAAGTGGCTCCGTATCAATCCAACGTCGGGCCTGCTTTATGGAACACCGCGTGTGACAGATCTTCCTTATGCTGACACAACTGTTCAAGTGACAGTTCTTGTGACGGACGCCGGTGGACTTCGCGACATCAAGACATACAACTTGACTATTCGTGCTAAGAACCACAATCCAGTTCTTCTTCAGTCACCTATTATCCGCTGTGTCGAAGCTGGAAAGCCTTACAGTGATACGCTCCGTGTGACTGACGTTGACCTTGCTCGCAAGCAAGCTGGAAACGAGGAACTCACATTTGAAGTGACAGAGCCAGCAGGTTCATGGACGTTCACACCAAGCAAGCTTGCAAGTCCAATCGCCGATACACAACGCGTTGCTATTTCAACGACAAACCTTACAGGTAACATCGTTGACGGTCGTATCCGCATTGTTGTTATCGTAACAGACCGCCAGGGTGCTAAGGACACGCTCGTTTACTCTGTGTCTGTTTCCGACGCAACTCGTTTCTCTGCAGATGTGCGTGTCGAGAACAACTATGGAGCTTTCCAAGTGCTCTCATTCGGTGTTGGGGGTACAACGATCGCTACACGTGGTGATGAGCAGACATCGTTCGGTAAGCTAGATTCCAACTATTGCGAATTCGAACTTCCACCTGTCCCGTACATCGATGTCTTCGATGCTCGTTGGACAGTCCCAACACGGAACGGTATCATCCGCAACATTCATCCGTTCTCCAATGCAGCTGGTCAGTCGACTTACAATGCTCGCTTCCAAGCTGGTGGAGAAACAGGCCAGAGCTCAAACTACTACCCGGTCAAGATCAGCTGGTGCCGCGCGGATATCCCTGCGAAGGATGCTAATAATCCTGGTAGCTACTATATCCGTGACGATCAGTCAAATGGTCAGCTCTTCGATTACAACATGAAGACGGGTACCGGTAAGGGAGTTCCAGGTGTGATTAAGCGCGGTGGTCCGGATTGCGATACACTCGTGATCACGCAAACATCGATCGAAGGTTTCGTTATCGTCTATGACTTCACGTCCCCGGTACAAGAAGATGACGTGACGGTCTTCGGTATCAATCGTATCTCGCCAAATCCATTCACATCTTCTTCGACAATCTCCTTCAACGTTCCAACAACGTCTAAGGTCACCGTCGAAGTGTTCAATTCGGTCGGTAACCGTGTTGCAACCATCGCTGATGATGTCTTTGCAGCTGGCAAGAATTCGATTGAATGGAACGGTATGTCGAACGGTGTATCTCTGCCGAGCGGTTCATACACTGTCCGCATCTCTGATGGAACCAATACAGCGACTCAACAAGTCGTTGTGATCCGCTAAAGCAAAATCAACGGGGGGTTGGTTAAAAACCAACCCCCTTCTAAACCGACACGAAACCAAACACTGAATTTCTTGGAGTCATTATGAAGAAGCAGGTATTAATTGCCTCGGCGATTGTACTCTGTTCGTTCGCGATCGGTTCGGTTGAGGGTGTGGCTCAGCAGATCTTTAATCAGTTCCGCCAGCCTCAACTTGTTACCGGGCTTCCGTACAAGGATTTGGATCTTTGTACGGCCGCGAATCCAACAACAATCCCACCGCAGGATTTCACACTTCCACCAACTAACGTTAACGACCTGGATGACGGATATGCGTACATCGCATTCCCCGCTGGAGTTGTCTACAACTACAACGGTACCCTCTATTCAGGTGTTTACGTAAGTATCAATGGTTTCTTGACGTTTGACAACACAAAGCGTGTTGCTGCAAAGAACCCAATCGGCCTGTTTATCAATTCGTCGTCATATCCTGATAACGCAGTTGCACCATTTTGGGGCGATCACCGCTTCCGCACGTCAGCTGATATCTCTCTCGGATTTATGCCTTCGAAGATCTCTTGGGCATATGACTACGATCGCGACGAAAACTGTCAGATCATTCAACCAGCGCGTCGTTGCATTATCGTGCAGTGGAAGAATTTGAACGTCAACACAGCACCTGTTGCTGTTAATTCGTCAGTAGCAAACTTCCAAGCACGTTTGTATATCGGTGGAGCCACAAACAACAACCAGGGTGAAGTTGAATTCGCTTACGGTCAAGTCGGCGGCAACCCATACACGACAAATACAACGGTTGTGACTCGTGGTGCAACAGTCGGCATCAAGGGTAATGGTGGTTTCCCTGGTTTCCTTTCTGACTTCTGGAACGGTCTGGTGTGGCAGCCACAATCTGGCGCCAACCAACGCACGGATTCTACATCGATCTGGCAACCTTCTGGTGGTCGTTCGGATGCACGCATTCGCTTCTCCTCAATTGTGTACCTCACGTTCAGTGATTGGGGCTACGGCGATGCTGACACTTCGGGTGCACAGGGACAGCGTCACTTTGACCTCCCTCAAAATCGCCGTGTAACAGCAAACGATGCTCGCGTCATTATGCGTTCTATCGTTACGAAGAAACCTCTTGATTCGATCTGGAAGCGTCAACAATACCTTGCTGATGTCAATCACAGCGGTCGTTATTACTACACCAAGTTAAAGCGCGATTTCTCTGGCGATTCGATTGTTGGTGGTAACGTCGTTATCTGGCGCCGCACGATCGATGTTGAGCAGTTCTTCCCAGGTCAAGGTGTCGGACCTAACACGAACCGTCAAGTTGTTCGCGTGATGTTCGAAGGGGATGGTTTGTACGGTGTTGGTGGTAAGGCACCGGATGTCAGCAGTCTCAATCAGATCTATTACGAAGCATCTGAGTACGACGCAGGTCTGATCATGCGCTATATCTCTGGCCGACTCCCTTATCTGCCATGGATCTACGATAACGATACAACCGGTCCTGATTTTGGAAAGACAACACTCGACAATACGGCAGACGATGTCCGGATTGGAACGCCAACATCAATCGGTGGTGGTCTGGTGCAAGTGCCAGTGTTTCTGAACAACAGCCATGATGGTGCATTTGGTGTTCGCTTTACCACGAATAGCGATATCGTTTCGGTCGTCCCAGTCGCTAACGAAAAGAACGTTGTAACCAGCGATTTTGGATCTGACATCGCAGTAGTTGTCGGAAATGGCTCGTTCGACCAAAACCAGCCTGTCGCGATTGTCACGATGAAGGAAAACAACATTGTCTCCTTCTCTGACGTGCGCTTCAATGAGCGTCCTGTTGGAAACCACAGCGTATCAATGGTGGAGAACACGGATGCAAATGTGTCGGTGTATCCAAACCCAGTTTCCAATAACATGACGCTAACGGTTAACACCCCAAATAGTGGACACCTTACAGTTCGTGTTTATGATTCTTTCGGCAAGTTGGTTTCCACAATCTTTGATGCCAATACTGGTGCGGGGGTTGTGAACACAACGTGGAACACGGCGGATGTTAATGGCACGCTTGTTGCAGCAGGAACATACGTTATTCGTATGGAAGGCGCTGGCTTGTCGGCATCAAAAATCGTCAACGTCGTCCGCTAAGATCAGGAAAGCTGTTCTTTTGAAAAGTATTGTGTGTGTAGCCGTGCTGATCACTTCAATGGTGGTCAGCACGGTGACAGCACAGGACACTCTTCGGGTTCAATCGCTACGGTCGGTGGATCTTTGTTCCGATAAGCGCCGATGGCTTTTAGCGGTATCGTTAGGCAATATCAGGTTTGCTGATAGCCTAGAGTCCTTTGACATCACAATCGGTTTCAACAAAAGCATTATTCGTCCAACAGACGTGCTGAAAGAGGGTACTCTTTCTGCTCAGATGTCTAATGGTCCAACAATGAACACTGTGGTTCCTGGCGAAATGAGAATCTTCGGATTCAATGTAGCAAGGTCTGTATCCGGGAATCAGCCTTTGGTTGCCGTATCAGGAGACTTTTTAGGCGTGTGTACGGAGGTTGGGGAGTTATCTGTTCCCTATCCACCAGACTTCAACACAGAGTTCAAAAAGAGATACACGGTAAACGTTTTAGATGAAATACAGCCAGTCTGGAATCGGCGTTTCGTACCTAATCTCGGATGTACGTTTAATGTTCAACGTGATTCGTTTCTAGTCGGCGAAATTCAACGGACCTATGTATCGACTATTAACCGATCAGGTAACTCAGATGACGTGAAAGGTCAACTTGGTTTTCAGATACAAGACGATTCGAATACACTGACTTATGTAGGCTCTAGCTGTGACAATTGCGACATAGATAGTGTGGGTTTTCCGAGTTCTAATTCTGTATCGGTCTATTACAGCATTGATAGTGCAACGAAAGTCAACGAACCAATCGTATTTCGTACTACGCTAAAGCGTTGGGATGGTGGTTCGGAGGGAAAGGCAAAGTTGATTGCAACAGTTCGGAATAGGGACACGTGTTCATGTAGTATTCCGGGTCTTCTCGATACAGTTGATATAGTGATGGAGAAATCGGTTGTGGGAATTGAATCATCACCTGATGACGGTTCTTGTACGATAGAGACCAAGGAAGGTCTAATTATTGGCAAGTGTCTTCATCATGGGATGAAAGAGCTGGAGCTTTACGACCTGTATGGCAATAGAGTTTTAGCGACTTCAAAACATGGCAACGAATCGGTGGTATTGTCCACCATGGTTCTATCGCACGGACTTCATTTTGCAATGATGACGTGTGGTGGTGGCTGGAAACGAAAAACGATTGTGAAATGAAAAATCAACTGATCAACTCATCTGAGGAGTGTATTATGAATCGTCGTTATGCTCTGTGGAGCGGTGGCACTAAGCTCGGTGCCGTTGCCCTCCTTGCAGCATTGATCGGCTTTGGTTCCGTTGTGCTTCAAGCACAAGGAACGAATAAGCCCGAGCTGCCGACGCTCACCCTGACCGGCGAAGGCGCTGGCTGGAACAAGAATGTTTATCCTGATGGCCGCATTTGGTCATCAAGCCGTGGTCCTAATGGAGATCGGACGCTGCTGGTACCGGTTTATATCAAGAATTGCTGGCGCTCAACGCCAGGATACAAGACGTTCCCTATCTACAGCTTCAAGTTCAAAGTTCAGTACGACAGCACAGCACTTGAGCTGATGGGTATTGAAAAGAACGGCCCACTTCGTGGACCTCAGATGACGCCAGTGTCTTGCCTCGCCAAAGATTTCGAATTCAACCTCGAAGTAACACGCGATGAGACATATCAAAGCGTCATCAACGCGCCAGTGCAAAACCGTCGCCGCGGAAAGCGCGCATTTATCACAGCTGTGTCAGCTAAGCCACTGCCTCAGACGGGTGACGTGTCGCAACCGTGCGATCAGCGTCCGTATGTGGAAATGGTTTACCTACGTTTCCGCGTGGTAGCAAACACCGCTCTTGATCCAGAAAGCGCACGCTCTCCGATCATTCTCACCAACGACACATTGTTCTACAATGACTTTGCCGTTGGCAAGGAACTTCCTTTCCCAGGGGATCCGGCACCGGGCACATTCGCCGGTCTTGGAGGTATCGACAACTACTATATCGACGCTCTTGGACAGGAACAGATCCGTGATCCACTTCGTCCATCGCGCCCTGGCATGATCTGGCTGGAAGTAACAGACGTTGCTCCACGCCTTTCATTCACAAACGTCTCGAACCCATCTGACCGTATTGCTGACTCCGTGGCTGGTTCAACAGGATCACAGTGGTACGTTGTGAATCCGGTGACCGTAGATTATGGCACACCGTACGATGACCAAGCAAATGGTATTGGTACTCGTGATGTAGACGTCATCAACGCAGTGACGGGTTCACGCGCTTACGACATCATGGTCCAATCTGATTCAAAGTGGCTTAAGTTTAAGTCGTTCACCAAGGGTGGTGGCGGTCAAACAGAACTCAATCCATTCCCGAATCCAGTCCGTGAAGGATACGTTCCATACATGGACAAGGGTATCCTCGGAAGTACGGTGGGTGCGGACCCACAAGGCAATGCTACTGTTGGTCAGCGCGACTTGAACCTTCGCATCATTTGCGATCCGAACGAACTACCAAGCGGTGATGAGCAAGAAGTAACAGGAACGTATGTTGGTTACTTGACTTTCAAGTCGAACTCACTCGATGTTTCACCTGTTCGTCTTAAGGTCACATTTATCTACTTCCGTACTCCATACGAGCCAAATGTTTTTGACGAAAACGAAAACTGGAAGCGCTCACAGGAGTTCCTTGGTCGGGGCATCACATTGCAGGTTCGTAATTCGAACACACCAAATGAAATCACGTATGTGACCTTTGGTGTTGGCAATCGTGCAACTGACGGATGTGACATTCTCTTTGGAGAGACTGTATATTCTTCAGATTTGAACCAAGCATCATTCGGAGCCCGTTTCTATCCAAAGGATCGTGAGGGCAATATTCTGGTTCCTAACGGCCTTGGCGATCTTTGGGCTGCTACACCTCAGCGTGTAAGGTCTGCGTCACGTGATATCCGCTCGATTTATTCTGACACGACACTCATCTACACATGCCGCTTCAGTGCAGGTGGAGACCGCAACTACCCTATCGTAGTTGCATGGAACACAGACGAGTTCTCACCTGGATCTGAGCTTTTCATCCGCGATACTCTGAACGGTTCACGTTTCAACGTAAACATGCGTTCGGGTACCGTGATCGGTGGATCACGTCAATCATACACGATCCGCGATGCCGACATCAAGTCGTTTGTGATTGAGTACACTCTGCCGAAGGTTGCTCGCTTCCCGGTAATCAACAAGGGCTGGAATCTCCTCTCGGTTCCAGTAAACCCATCGTCAGCTTATTGGAAGAACATCTTCAAGAATGCTCTGAACATCCCTGTTCGCTTCTCGCAGAACACGTATCAGACAAACGAAACAGAGCTGAATCCAGGCGTTGGTTACTTCGTCAAGTATTCCGATGATGTCGACAAGACGATTGCTGGTTCACGTATCCGTCTGATTGACGATGCGTATTTCCCTACACGTCTGTTTGACGGTTGGAACACAATTGGTTCGCTTTCGTATCCAACATCAATCGAAAACCTGTCGGTTATTCCTTACGGAACTGGTGCACTTCCAACGCGCGTCGGTGATGTGTATGGATATGTTACCAACCGTGGTTATCAGGCCGTTACAGAGATCGAACCAGGTCTCGGTTACTGGATCAAGCTCTCGGGTCAAGCTTATCTGAAGCTCGGAATGGCAGCCAAGGCATCAGTTAACACAATGGTCGCTCGTGAAGCAGTTCAGTCGAATTCGACGCGTGTTACGATTGCCGATGCAGCAAACAATCAAGCTGATGTCTTCGTTGCTGCAGCAGGGATTGTTGACAACAAGTCAATCTTCGAACTTCCACCGGTTCCTCCACACAACATCTTTGATGTTCGCTTCACGACGCAAACCAGTGTCGAAGACGAAGTCAATCCAACGATCCAACTTCAGGGTGTGACCTTCCCAGTGTCGGTTACTATCAACAACCCTGCAGTGACATACAATGTTGTGAATGCTATCTCCGGTGCCGTGATCGGAACAGCGATTGCAGGACGTCCGAATGTGATCACAATCACTGATGCACGTACACCATACATCCGCCTCATGGGTCAGGACAATGTAGGTGCACTGAACGTGAGCGTATCACCTAATCCAGTTGTATCGAGCGCAACAGTAAATGTTGTTGTTCCTGAAGCTGGTACAGTAACGGTAGCTGTGTACGATGCTGTAGGTCAACTGGTTTCAACACTTGTAAACAATGAGTATATGGCGTCGGGCGTGCATGGTGTTGCAATGAACTCTGCAGCTATGAGCCAAGGTCGCTATATCGTTAAGGCTACAGTAAACGGTGTCTCCACAACAAGCACGGTTTCTGTTGTCCGCTAAGACAATGATGCATTGAACATGAAGGGCAGCAGGCAACTGCTGCCCTTTTTTATTCAACATCGAAATCAACCATCATGAAAACAGCAATCGTATCGGTAATTCTCGCTTGTCTCACAGTTTCCATGTCAGCACAGTCATGGCGGGATCGAGGCGTGGAGGTTCCTTTTACCTTCCGGAACATTCTCCCGAACAAAACATCAGCGTTTGGATTCACTGCCGCGGCAAATATTTATGGTACGGTTGATATTGATACGCTTCTGAAAGAACAGGAGATTCCATCACTTCCTCCACCAGCCGGCGTATTCATCGTCTATTCTGTGCCGCCAACCCCGGATTATAAATGGATCAGTCCGATCGACATTCGCCCCTTGACAGAAGGGAAGCAATACGTTGAGACTTACGAGATCGGGGTGACGTGGAACGGCGGAACACTTGAGATTGAACGGGGCCAAGGGTATCTCAACGAATACGTGGACAGCGTGTATATCACCGATGTTATTACGGATTTCCCAGATAATTTCATCAAGAAGAAGATGGATGTAGGAACCGTGTATTCGACCTCGAATTCGGCGATTACCAAGCTCCGAATTATGGTGTGGTACGATGCACGCGTTGTTTCGGTATTATCTGATGTGACTACAACCGCTCCAATGATCTACCCACAACCTGCAGAATCTGTTCTCTGGGTGAAGGGGGCTACGAATGGCTCAAGCATTCGAATTGTTGATATTGCCGGAAACACGCGCGAGACATTGGAGAATGTTACAGAACTCACTGGAATTGATCTGTCTATGCTCGAAACCGGTACCTATCTAGCCGTGATCAGAGAGCCTCTAGGGGCGATCCACTCATCGATGTTCATACATCGATAGTTTGTTCGAAGGCATAAGAAAAACAATGAGCGAACAACAGCCAGAACGACCTCGACAGTCCCAGCAACCGGGACAGCAGCAGTCCCGTCAGCAACAGGGACAGCAGCAGTCCCGTCAGCAACAGGGACAGCAGCAACCATCGCAGTCCCAGCAACCGGGCCAGCAGCAGTCGCCGCAGCCCCAGCAGCAGGGGCAACAACAGCCCCGTCAACAACAGGGCCAGCAGCCCCGACAACCTCAGCAGCAGTCACGACAGCAGCAAGGTCAGGGGCAACAACCTCAACAGCGACGTCCTCAGTCTGGCAGAGGGTTCGATCGACGTCGACCAGGTATTCAGCGAACACCCACCTCTCGCGTCACCGGTTCGGTATCGGTTGTTGTTCCACTCCTCAATGAAGAAGAGTCGCTTCAGGAACTATCGAAGCAACTTGAATCCGTACTGGAACGAATTGCCCATGGACGGTACGAAGTGATCTTCATCGATGATGGTTCCACGGATTCTTCTTTTGCTGTAATTCAGAAGATTAACGCAGCAAATCCGCGTTTTAAGGCAATTCGCTTCCGGACCAATCACGGCAAGTCGGCTGCCCTGGCTGTTGGCTTTGCAGAGGCGACCGGAGACTTCGTCATTACAATGGATGCAGATCTTCAGGATGACCCAAGCGAGATTCCGGGAATGATCGCTAAGCTCGAAGAGGGATACGATCTAGTTTCCGGTTGGAAGCGTAAGAGGTACGATCCGTGGCATAAAACCTTTCCGTCGAAACTCTTTAATGCCGTTACGTCTAGCATGAGCGGTTTGAAGCTACACGATTTTAACTGCGGTTTGAAGGCGTACCGTTCTGATGTTGTGAAGACCGTGCAGGTCTATGGTGAAATGCACCGATACATCCCCGCGCTTGCCCATTGGGAGGGCTTTCGTGTTACCGAAGTCCCGGTTCAGCACCGCGCACGTCAGTTCGGTGTCTCGAAGTTCGGCATCAGCCGTTTCCTGAAGGGATATCTTGATCTGCTCACGGTGATGTTCACCACGCGTTACGTCAAGCGACCGCTCCATTTCTTCGGTGCTCTCGGATCACTGTTTGCACTCATCGGCTTTGGAACAGATCTTTATCTGGCAGTGGATAAATGGGTAGGTGGTACGCCCCTTAGCCAGCGGCCATATTCGCTGCTCTTTGGTATCGCAATGATCATCGTTGGTGTGCAACTCATTTCGATCGGACTCATTGGCGAGCTGATCGTCAAGAATAACCTCAGCGAACAGCGATTCAGTATTCGTGAACGTCTGTCGTAACATTGCCGTGGCAGCGTTGTCTTTGCTTTCATCAACACGAAGCATTCTGGACATGAAAATCTCTACACTCGGTTTGCCATTGCTGATTCTTACGCTGGTTGCTACAAGCACCAGTGCGCAGATCCGCTTTCGCCTTGCAACGGGGCTGTCCACGGACTGGATAACGAACGACAATCCGGCTGTCTATACGCTATCCGGCGACACCACAAAGCCCAACCGCCCGTACGGAGGAGCCTTTGATGGAGCTCAAGTGGGATGGGGCCTACGAGGCTACATCGACCTTGATAAGCAGAAGACGTTTCGCATTCCGGTTGGTGTTGATGTTTTTCTGTATCGCGGAACGCAGAGCATCAACGGCATTGGATACAGTTTTCGTGTTGACCATGCCTCAAACCTGATCTCCTCATTCACCGGATTTGAATGGTCGTTCGTAGAGTTTCCTCTTGCCTTTGCCCGTGCCTATGTGGGCGCAGAGGCACGCTTTCTGTATGTGGGTGACAATACGATCACCACGCGTGGAATTACGATTGTGGACGGCAAGGAGATCGTCTCTCAGGACGAATACACCGGAAAGCCTTCGGCGTTTCGCATGGGTGCCATGGCCCGATTCGGCATTGAAGGCGAGATCTACTATCCGGTGTTTCTCAACACCAGTGTGGGCTACGGTGTGATGAACCTTGTGGGTAGAGACGCTCGGCCAACGTGGCAGCAGGGACGGGGCGAACTGTTAACGGCTCGGCCATTGAATGAGTCAGGCGAGGGATTGCTCTACCACATGAACTTCTCGTTCATGATCCAGGTGCGCCTCTAGTAGCCCCCTAACGGATTGGCTTACTTGTAGAAGGTTTTCTCGAACGCCCCCTGCTCGGGCTTGTTCATAATGATCCGCCAGATAACTCCGCGGATGAAGCCACTACCATAGCCTATGAGCTGCACGTAGGATGCTGCAACGCACTGAAGTCCTAGCAGCGGATTCCGGTACTTAATCGATCCTTCGAGGAAGAGCAGGGCTGTGTAGAGCGCTGGCAAAGCCATGGCAATGGTACCCTGCGCCTGAGATAGAGCAAACACCAAAGCGAAGAGCAGATAGACTGTAAATGCCGCCGGAAAGAAGTGTGTGACCTTCAGCGTGTGTGGGTGACGCAGAGTGATGTTGATGCGGGCGATGCCGCTGTTGTGCACCTGTTTGAAGAACTTTTTCAGGTCCGTCCGACGCTTATGATACACCCAAGCATCGGGGATGAGCGAGACCCTATAGCCCCTTCCCATCATGCGGATGCTGAACTCTACATCTTCGCCGAAGCGCATCGTGGAGAATCCCTCCGTGTCGTTGAAGATCTCTCGGGAGATACCCATGTTGAACGAGCGAGGATGGAACGCTCCACCCACGCGCACCTTTGAACCCCGGATACCGCCGGTGGTCAGCAGCGACGTCATGGAATAACTGATGGCCTTCTGCGTGGGGGTGAATGATTCGTGCTCACGGTCTGGTCCACCGAACGCATCAAGCTGCTGCTCGACAACAGCGGTATCGATGGCCTGCATGTACCCTTCCGGAACCGTGCAATCCGAGTCCAGGAAGATGAAGTAATCACCCGAGGCCCTGCGGCAGCCATAATTACGCGATGGACCCGGACCCGAGTTGGGCTTGACGTAGTAGGAGAGTTTCAGTCGGGTCGTGTATCCATCACAGACGTCCTTTGACGGAACCGACGATCCATCTTCGACGATCACAACCTCGAAGTCACGATATGTCTGCAGAGCTAGACTCTCGAGCAACTCGCCCAGTTCATCCGGACGGTTGAAAACGGCAACAATGATGGAATACTTCATGGGTGGCCGCAAAGATACGGGCCACGACCGTGCTATTTTTGGCAGTCATGACGCATCACGATCCTGTTGACACCATCTCCTTGATGGACCTGCATCCGCGCACTATTCGCAACGTGCGCATGCAGTACCGTCTTGCCCAACACACCCTTATCCCCTGGATGGAGAGCCTTGCAGTTCTGCCACCCAATGCTGCGGTCTGCGAGATAGGATGTGCGGAAGGGGGCGTCCTGGCTGCCTTTGTTGATCGTGGCGCAACCAAAGCCTTGGGCACGGATATTCAGGAGCCCCTTCTTCGCATCATCAGTCAGCCGGTATGGACGGGCCTTGGCTATGACATCACCTTCACGCAGCACGATGTTATCTATGACGAGATTCCCGATGAATGGAAGTCGAGATTCGACGTTGTGCTTCTGCGCGATGTGATCGAACATCTCGATGATGCGGGAGTGGCTCTGAAGAACATTGCGCGACTCCTCAAACCAGGAGGTGTGGTTGTGGTGACGTTCCCTCCGTACACATCGCCATTTGGTGGACATCAGCAGTTGCTCAGCACAAAGCTCGGATCGCTACCCTTTGTGCACCTTCTTCCCTGGCCTCTATTTCGCGGTATCATCCGCGGGGGTGATCCCGATAACCAGGAAGAGCTGGAGCGTTTGCATCGCATTCGCTGCTCGGCATCCAAGGTCTCCAGTGCTGCACAACGTGCCGGCCTAGACATCATCAGCCAGCGGTACTTTGCCTTGCGTCCGGTGTTTCGATGGAAGTACCAGCGCGCTATCCCAAGCTTTGAGGTGACCTCTCTTCGTTGGTTGCCACTGGTGAAAGACCTTGCGATGGAAGTGGCGTTCATTCTTCGTACTCCGCAATGAAGAAGGTTCTCGTTGTAGCGTATCACTTTCCACCAGGTGGTGGACCCGGCGTTCAGCGCGTTCTCAAGCATGTAACGTACCTGCGGGAGGCCGGCTGGCAGCCCGTGGTGATGACCGTTGAGAATGGTGATTTTCCGGCCCGCGATGAATCGCTCCTATCAAAGATCCCGAAGGATGTCACGGTTGTCCGCGTGCCGATCCTTGAGCCCTATGACATCTATCGTCGCTTCATGGGCGGTAAAGGGGCTGCCATCGACGTCAATGTCAACAAGGCCACCTCGCAGCGAACGGGGTGGAAGGAACGTCTTGCCGAGTTCATTCGCGCAACGTTCTTCATTCCCGATGCTCGCGTCGGCTGGCTTCTTACAGCAGTAAAACAGGGCGAAGCCCTCATTCGCGAGCACTCGATCGAGGCGATCTATAGTTCGTCGCCGCCCTACACCTGCGCCCTTATCGCACGTGCCTTAAAGCGTCGGACGAATCTGCCATGGGTAGCGGGTTTCCGCGATCCGTGGACGGAGTTTTTGACAACGCCAGATAGGTGGTTCCTTCCGGCAGCGATCGATCGGTCACTCGAGCGCAGCGTGTTTCAGGAGGCCAGTGCGGTGGAATGCGCGTGGACGGGGATCATTGATGATGCGGTGCGGAAGTATCCGAGTCTTTCCCGCGAGAAGTTCTACCACGTGCCGAACGGTTTCGATGCGTCCGACTTCCCAAACGTTGCCTACACGCCCAATTCCAAGTTCACCATAACCTACACCGGCTCCATGTATGGACGCCGCACGCCCCTTGCCTTCCTTGCAGCATTGGATCTGCTTCGCTCGCGTGGACGTGTGACGCCGGATGATGTGCACCTGCGTTTTGTCGGACGGTTTGGTGACGAGGTGCACGCAATGCTTGATGCATCATCATTTTCTGCGTCGATCGAACGCATTGCCTACGTGCCACATGAAGACAGCGTGGGTTTTCTGATGCGGAGCGAAGCATCGCTGCTGATCGTTGACGATGCAAAGGAGAGCGCCGAGATCGTGCCGGGCAAGGTGTATGAGTATCTCGGCGTCGGACGTCCGGTGATCGCCCTTGCTCCACGAGGAAGCGCCATCGCACGTCTGCTGGACGAAACGCACGCGGGCCTCAGTGCTCCCCAGGACGATATCGAGGGCATTGCCTCGATCATCGATACGTTCATCACACGATGGAAAAGGGGCGAAGTAGTCATGCACGCCGAAGGCGACGAAGTCCGTAAATACGAGCGTCGCGCCGCGGCACATCAATTGGCACACATTCTGAACATGGTATCAACATGAACGCAAAGAACATCATTTCAATCCTTGCAGCATTAGGTATTGGCTACCTCCTCTGGATCGTGCTGAAATGGGTGCTGGGCTTTTTGTTCACCGTTACCGTTGCGTTGTTTCAGATCATTGCCATTGCGGTGATCGCTCTGCCATTGTTCTTCCTCATTCGTAATCGTCTGACATCGTCCCGATGAAAACAACTATTCGACTTCTCGTCCTGCTTGTTCTGCTTGCCCCCTTCATTAAGGCTCAGGACCAGCCATATCCAGCGCCACTTGCTGTTGACCTGACACGCTCGATCATGAAGAGCGTGTTCGAAAGCAATGCTGTGCCGTTCGTTCAGCCGATGGTCACAACGATCAATGCCACATCGAACGCACGCTTCTTCACCATGGCCTATGTACCGAAGAAGGTCGACAAAGCATACTTCCGAATCAGTGTGAACACCATGGCCGGACTGATCTCCGAAGATCAGCGCTGGTACAATCCGAGTCTGGACCTTGGAGCACGGGAGAACCTGACCGGTGCTCTTGCCGCTTATGGAAAGGTTGAGAACGGGGCCTACAAGATCGGTCCGTTGTACAGTGACACTCTCGGGCTTGCCTCGGTATTCATGCGCGAGCTTCTCCGTGATGCACAGACGGCCGGATACTTTGGCATTCCATCCCGTGCTGCATCGCTGTTCGGCTACATGCCCGACAATCGTGTTGTGCTTCCAACAAAGGAGAATCTCGTTACGGTGCTCAAGCAGCGTCCAGAGTATCAGGCGCTGGCATTGACGGGTCAGACCGCGTTTCTCGATACGCTGATCAACCAGCTTACGCTTCCAACGTCGCTGACGCTTCCGCCGGGAGCCAATATGTCCTCCATCATGGCTGCGGTTCCGCAGCTGGAGATCGGCTCTCTCTATGGCACAGAGCTTCTCCTTCGACTCATTCCGGCCGTGCGGTTCAATGACAACGTTGGCGACTTCTCTTTCTGGGGTGTTGGACTCAAGCATAGTATCTCACAGTACTTCCCGGAACGGTGGTTCGACCTTGCCGTGCAGGGGGTGTATCAGGGAACAACGCTGACCAACACCATCGGGCTGACCGAATCCAAACTCAAGGCCAATGCCACGATCCGAAGCGTCAGCGTACAGGCCGGCAAACGGCTGTGGGATGCGGTTGACATCTATGGGGCGTATGCATTCGAACACATCGATGTGACCTCGTCCTACACCTACGCATTACCACACGAGACGCAGGTTCAACTCGGTCTGCTTCCGCTGGATCCGCCTGATGGTAAGTCTACGCCGACGGCAGACCGTCCGGGCGACACAAAGCCGCAAACGTCAAGCGTACTTACCGAAAATGTGAATCACAAATTCATTGTCGGTGCAAGCGTCAACTACGGACCGCTGCGTGCCGCGCTTGATCTGAATATCAGCAGCTTCAACATCCTCACGTTCGCGCTGGCGTACACGTTCAATCAGCCAGACTGATACGTCGGCCCCGTTGCGAAACCACGCCGTCCCGCTCAAGGACGGTAACCAGCGCGCGAAGCCATTCGCGTTCTTCATCGCTTGCCTCTACACCGAGGATGCTCTTGACGAGTGCTGATTCGGTGATGCCACGTTGGCCAACGTGGCGTAAGTGCTCAACAACTCGCCCCCTCCAGATTCGACGGGGCTCTCCACGGAACATCGGCTCGCTGCGCTTCGGGCGCGGTGCGGACCTCATGATGCCGGACGATGGGCAGATCTCTGTGAGTGGACACGATGAACATTGCGGGCTGCGTGAGGTGCAGATCGTTGCTCCAAGGTCCATCACGGCATGATGCCATTTCGATGGAGCACCTTGAGGAATGAGCGTCCGCGCAACGTCGTACAGAACCGAATCGTCTTCCACGTCAACGGTGGTTTCCTGCGGACGGGTGATTCGCGAGTACACTCGTCGCACGTTCACATCCAGGACCACGGCATACACGTTGTATGCAAAACAGGCGATGGCCGCGGAGGTGTAGGGTCCAACACCGGGTAGTGCTCGAAGTTCCTCAACCGATGCCGGCACCAGGCCCTGATGCTCATCAACGATCGCTCGCGCGGCATCGCGCAGACGCAGAGCGCGGGAGTTGTACCCAAGCCCCTTCCAATGTCGGATGATCTCGCCGTTTGTGGCTGCAGCCAGATGATGGATGGTTGGATACGATTCGAGAAACACCGGAAGCAGGGCAGCCACGCGCGAAGCCTGCGTCTGCTGCAGCATCATCTCCGATAGCAGCACGATGTACGGGTCAGGAGGCTGCGTCCGCCATGGAAAGGGGCGAGCAGTTTCCGCATACCATTCCATGAGCCGTTGTGCGATTTCCATACGTAGATTCGGCAATGATCAACCTCAGAGTTTCCGCAGAGTCCCTCGAGCATGCTATCGAGGCGGCGATGAATGTCCGCACAAACGCCTATGCCCCCTACTCAAAATTCCGAGTAGGCGCGGCACTTGTCGATGCCGACGGAGGGATTCACGTTGGCTGCAACGTGGAGAACGCAAGCTACGGACTGACGAATTGCGCCGAGCGTGCGGCAGTGGCGGCAGCCACTGCGGCGGGACGTCGTGACATTGTGCTCTGCGTCGTTGTCACCGACACACCAGTGGCAGCCTCTCCCTGCGGTGCGTGCCGACAGGTGCTGTCCGAGTGCAACCCAGCCATGGACGTGCTGTGCACAACGCCCGGACGGAGCGATGCGTGGCACCGTCTGGATGATCTTCTGCCGTATGCCTTTGGACCAGACTCTCTTTAACACACTTCAGACGTGACCATGGGATCTCCCGCGACAACATCATCCGATGTGAATCGACGAATATGGCTGACAGTACTCATCTCGGGCCTGGGCTACTTTGTTGATATCTACGACCTGATCCTCTTCTCGATCGTGCGTCCGGATTCGCTCCGCAGCATTGGTCTTGTCAGCCAGGAACAGATCATCGCCGCCAGCGAGGTCATCCTCAATGCGCAGATGATCGGCATGCTGATTGGCGGACTCATCTTTGGTGCTCTGGCCGACAAGCGCGGACGTCTCAGTGTGCTCATGGGGAGCATTCTGATGTACTCGCTCATGAACATTGCCAATGCCTTTGTATCCAGCGTTGAGATGTACGCCGTGTTTCGCTTCTTCTCCGGCATCGGTCTGGCCGGAGAGCTGGGTGTAGCTGTTACGCTTGTGAGCGAGGTTATGCCCATTCGCTCGCGGGGCTATGGAACAACCATCGTTGCATCCATGGGAATCCTCGGTGCTGTTGGTGCGTATATCGTCCACGAGTTTACTGACTGGCGCACCGCGTTTGTCATCGGCGGTATCATGGGGCTTGCCCTTCTGGCAATGCGCGTCAAAGTCCACGAATCCGGCATGTTCCGTAAGCTGGAGGATGCACCTGTGGCCCGCGGGAACATCTTCATGATCTTCACGCCAAGCAGGCTTCCGCGATACCTGAGCAGTGTTGCCATTGGCCTACCCATCTGGTTTGTCATCGGCATCCTGGTCACCTTTGCACCGGAGTTTACCCTCGAGTCAGGGGGCGCTCAGGACGTTGTAGCCGGACAGGCCGTGATGTGGTGCTATGTGGGACTGGCCTCGGGAGATCTCGTCAGCGGTCTTGTCAGCCAGATCCTGAAGAGCCGACGTCGAACGGTGCTGCTGTTTCTTCTGCTGACCGCTGCGATGATCGCATGGTACCTCACAACGCCCGGCAGAACGGCCACCATGACGTATCTGCAGACCGGGTTACTTGGCTTTGCCGTAGGGTACTGGGCCGTTTTTGTAACGACGGCAGCCGAGCAGTTCGGGACGAATCTCCGGGCCACGGTTGCAACAACCATTCCCAACATCGTACGTGGAGCTCTCTTCCCGGCGATCATGGCCTTTAAGACGCTACGTCATGGTGATAATCCGATTCTCCCCGGTGAGCCCCTTGCCAGCGCAGCGATCGTTGTTGGGTCCGTTATGATGATCCTGGCCTTTGTCGGCTGGGCCACGATGAAAGAGACCTACGGGAAGGACCTCGACTACATCGAGGAGTACCGCGTCGGATGATCGCGTGACGCATGCGTGGTAACTTTGCCGTCATGACCCACGCAGAACGCATCATCATCCTCGACTTCGGCTCGCAATACACGCAGATCATCGCGCGCAAGGTGCGCGAAGTGGGCGTCTACGCCGAGATCCATCCCTACAGCATTTCCCAGGAAGCACTCACGGCTCTGGCGCCAAAGGGCATCATCCTCTCTGGTGGACCCTCCAGCGTGTACGCCGAGGGGGCTCCCATCCCCAGCGTTGATGTCTTTGCGCAGGGCGTGCCGGTGCTGGGAATCTGCTACGGACTGCAACTGATTGCGCATCAGCTTGGCGGCTCGGTGAATAAGGCAGCTCGACGCGAGTTTGGTCGTGCCATGCTCTCAATCGATGACTTCTCAGATCTGTTCAAGGGGCTTGATGCAACCACGCAGGTGTGGATGAGTCACGGCGACCACTGCACGGCTATTCCCACGGACTTTGAGCGCATCGCACATACGGAGAACGCCGAAATCTGTGCTATCCGCAACCTCACGCGCCGCATCTGGGGCGTGCAGTTTCATCCAGAGGTGCACCACAGCGTTGATGGCAAGACCATCCTGAAGAACTTCGTCATCGATATCTGCGGATGTTCCGCATCGTGGAACGCCACGTCGTTTATCGATAATGCTATCAGCGACATTCGTGCTCGGGTTGGCAGTGGTGGTGTGATCTGTGCTCTGAGTGGTGGTGTGGATTCAACGGTGGCTGCCGTGCTTCTGCACAAGGCCATCGGCGATCAGCTCCATTGCATTCACATTGATAGCGGCGTGATGCGCAAGGGCGAAAGCGCGAACATCATTGAGATGTTCCGCACGCACTTCAACATGAGTGTAGATCTTGTTGATGGTTCAGACCTGTTCTTGACCCGACTCGATGATGTGAGTGATCCGGAGCGAAAGCGGAAGATCATCGGCAACACATTCATCGACCTGTTCGAGGTGGAGGCGAAGAAGTTCTCAGATGCCAAGTTCCTTGCTCAGGGTACGTTGTATCCCGATGTCATCGAATCGGTCAGCACCAAGGGTCCGTCAGCCACGATCAAGACACACCACAACGTTGGTGGACTTCCGGAGACGATGAATCTGCAGCTTATTGAGCCCTTCCGCGAGCTGTTCAAGGATGAGGTCCGCGCCGTTGGACGTGAGCTCGGTATCCCGGCCTGGTTCATTGAACGTCATCCATTCCCCGGACCCGGTCTTGCCATTCGTATTCCGGGATCGATCACCCGTGAGAAGCTCGATATTCTTCGTGATGCTGATGAGATCTATCTCGAGGAGATCCGTTCTGCGGGGCTCTACAATGAGATCTGGCAGGCCTTTGCCGTGCTCTTGCCGGTGCAGACTGTGGGCGTGATGGGAGACGAACGGACGTATGAGCACGTCTGTGCGATTCGTGCCGTCACCAGTACCGATGGTATGACGGCCGACTGGTATCACATGCCCTACGACGTGCTGGCACGCATCAGTAATCGCATCATCAACGAAGTTCGCGGCATCAACCGCGTTGTGTACGACATTTCTTCAAAGCCCCCTGCTACTATTGAATGGGAATGACCATGGACGCCTTGCAACTGCACTTGCTTACGAACCATGTACCGATCGTTGGAACATTTGCCGCCCTTCTCGTGGTGGTTGTTGGAATGATCCGCCGCAGTGATGCGGCCATTTCGACGGGACTCATCGTGTACGCTGCAATGGCCCTGGTGGCCATTCCGGCCTATCTCAGCGGCGAAGAAGCAGAGGAGCGCGTTGAGCACATTGCCGGAATCAATGAAGGGGCTATCCATGAGCACGAGGAGATGGCCGAACTGTCTCTGTGGTTCACCGTTATCTCCGCCGTTCTGGCCCTTGGGGCAGTAGTTACGCATATGCGAAACATGAAGATCTCATCGAAGATCGCTCTCGCATTTGTTATCATGGCGATGGTTGCGTTTGCGCAGGCGGCCCGAACCGGACACGAAGGAGGAAAGATCCGACGTCCGGACCTTGGCACAACGCCCGCGGCAACGCACGAAGCGGAACACGAGTAACGGAGAACCTACCCATGCCGAAAGTCCTTGTCCCCATCTCGAACGGCACCGAGGAGATGGAAGCCGTTATCATCATCGATATGCTGCGTCGCGGCGGATGCGAGGTTGTTGTAGCCGGAGATGGCGATGTGGTGGTGTGTGCGTGGGGTGTGCGGCTGCTGCCGGATATCATGATCGAAGACATTGCTGATGATGACACGTTTGATGCCATCGTCCTACCCGGTGGCTCACAAGGCGTCAGCAACTTCACCCGTAGCTCTGCTTTGGAGTCCATCCTACAGCGTCATACCTCTGCCAAGGGGCTTATCGGGGCCATCTGCGCCGCACCACTCGTGCTGCACGATTTTGGTCTGCTGCCGGCTAAAGCCGTTGTGACGTCGCACCCCGGTGTGGCGGAAACATTCGCCCCCTACACCTATACGCTCGATCGCGTGGCGTCCGATGGTAATATCGTTACCAGCCGCGGAGCAGGCACAGCCTTCGAGTTTTCCCTTGCCCTTCTGCGCCGCCTTGCTGATGAAAATTCCGCTCGGCGCGTAGCCTCAGATATTGTGATGTACGAGTAGACATACCGGTGATGGTCACTGCGGGCGCCGACCGTAAATTGCGCCGTGAAACGCTATCTGATTACCTCTGCTCTGCCGTATGCCAGCGGCATTACGCATCTTGGCAATGTTGTTGGGTCAACACTGCCTGCGGACATTTTTGCGCGCTATTGCCGCCTGCGCGGACGAGACACGCTTTCGATCTGTGGTTCTGATGAGCACGGGGTGGCTATCACTATTGCCGCCGAAAAGGAGGGCATCACCCCGCAAGCAGTCATCGACCGGTATCATCACGCCAATGCTGAGGCTCTGAAGGGGCTGGACGTTGCCTTCGATCTCTACGATCGAACCTCGAGTCCGATGCACGCCGAAACAGCGAAAGAGTTCTTTCTGGTATGGAAGGAAAAGGGGCTTCTTGAGCAGAAGGAAGACGACCAGTTCTATGATGAACAGGCATCGATGTTCCTTCCGGATCGCTACGTGGAAGGCGTCTGTCCGAATTGCGGCTACGATAAGGCACGTGGTGATCAATGCGATTCCTGCGGAGCCTACTACGACCAGCTGGACCTGAAGTCGCCCCGTTCATTGATCTCCGGAAAGACGCCGGTTGTGCGTAAGACCACGCACTGGTATTTCCGTCTTGACGCGTTTCAGCAGTGGTGCGAAAACTACATTGAGGCTCATGCCGGCGAATGGAAGGATAACGTTCTTCAGCAATCGCGCTCATGGCTCAAGCAAGGCTTAGCCCCGCGCTCAGCTACGCGCGATATGTCATGGGGCATTCCTGTGCCGGTTGATGGCGCAGTTGGTAAAGTCTTGTACGTTTGGTTCGAAGCAGTGCTGGGATACATCAGCATTACGAAACAGTGGGCTGCAAATCAAGGTACGCCGGATGCGTGGCGCGAATGGTGGTGCGATGCTGACACCGAGTACACGGCGTTTCTGGGCAAAGACAACATTGTGTTTCACACGATCATCTTCCCAATTCTGCTGTCTACCCGTTCGGACGAAGGTTATATCCTGCCGAAGAACGTGCCGGCAAATGAGTTTCTGAATCTCGAAGGTCGCAAGTTCTCGAAGTCACGCAACTGGGCTATTGATGTGCATCAGTACCTTCAGTCATTTACCGAGCGACAGCATATCGACATCGCTCGGTATGTGCTGACGATGAATATGCCAGAGACCAAGGACAGTGATTTTACGTGGAGGGATTACCAGGCGCGTACGAACAATGAGCTCGCGGCAATTCTTGGCAACTACGTCAACCGTGTGATGACGTTTGCCCACAAGAACTTCGGCGGCGCTGTGCCAGAGGTTCCACACGGAGCAATCCCGGGCGACCACGAGCATGCACTTTCAGCCGCTGTTGCAGATGGGCTCGAGAGTGTTGCAAAGAATCTGGATGCCTTCCGGTTCCGTGATGCTGCCACCGAGGCCATGAATATTGCCCGAGCTGCCAACAAGTACTTTAACGACAAAGCCCCGTGGAAGAGCATCAAGGAGAATCCTGACGATTGCGCGCTGACCATGAACATCTGCTTGCAGACCATTCGTACGCTTTCTGTGGTGTTTGCCCCGTTTTGTCCAGAGGCATCTTCTACCATGCAGTCCATGTTAGGACTGGCGCGGAACGTTGGCGCTCCCGGGCAAAATGTTCTCGCTGATGACACGTGGATGCATGCCGGCGGACATCTTCTTGCGGCTGGGTCGCCCCTTGCCGAACCTATCATCTTGTTTACGAAAGTAGAGAACGACATCGTGGAACGCGAAGTATCGAAACTTGGTGCTGCCGAGGCCGCATCGTCAGCTGATGCAGCAGCCAAGGATAAAGATCAGGGGGCTGATGCCTCGCTCATCAGCATTGACCAATTTGGCGCAATCAAGCTCCGCACGGCTGTTGTGCTCGAGGCCGAGCGCGTGCCAAAGTCTGAGAAGCTTCTCAAGCTTCAGGTGGATCTTGGCACGGAAAAGCGTCAGATCCTGGCGGGCATCGCAAAGCACTATGCTCCGGAGGATATGGTCGGCAAGACCATTGTTGTGGTGGCGAATCTGAAGCCGGCCAAGCTGATGGGAATGGAATCGCAGGGAATGGTGCTTGCCGCCTCGAATGCTGATGGTACGCTAACGCTTGTTTCGCCGATGGATGCCGGCGTAGGCCCCGGAGCAGAGGTTCGGTAATGATTGCGGAGAAGCCCACGCAGGTCAATGAGCCGGTGCAGATAACGCGTCAGCGCAATCTGCTTAATCGATGGAGCTTCTTTGCCCTTTTGATCGTGAGTGCGCTATTCACGTTTCTCTATGTCAGCAATGTGATCAGCGTGCGCAAGCTACTGGATCACAAGGAGATGCTGAGCAAACGCATCGACTCTATCAGGACGTATAACGAAACGCTCAAGACGGAGACGTACCGTTTGCAGAGCGCGCAGCGCATAACACGCATTGCCCAAGAGAAGCTCGGTCTGATTCCACCGAAGCAGGCACCTACAGTGATCGACGCCAAATCCGAATGACGTCACCAGACGAAAGCACCTACGAACCTATTCGCGTAAAGGCTGGTCTACTGCGACTGGTCTTTACCGTGGCATTTGCGTTGGTAGTCGGAAGGCTATTCTTTGTCCAGATCGTGGAAGGTTCCCGATACCGTGATCTTGCCAAGAAGCAATACGAAAGCAAGGTGCCCCTGCGAGCTGAAAGGGGTAGGCTTACCGATCGTAACGGACATGACGTAGCAACGATGATGAAGATGACGTCGTTCGCAGCCGATCCGTCGATCATTGAGCAGCGCGAACTCGTTGCCCAGCTTCTGGCATCGGCTGACGGGGAACCGGCCCAAGTGTATCTGGACCGCATGCGGAATGCCAAGGGACGCTTTGTGTGGCTTGCGCGTGCGATCAACACCGTGCTCTTTCCCGTGCTCGACACCATACGGATAAAGGGGCTCATCAGAGTCAAGGAACCCAAGCGGCTGTTCTCGCATGGACCGCTTGCGGCACAGGTTATTGGCACAACCGATGTTGACAACAACGGGCTAACGGGCATTGAGCTACAGTACAACGAGCTTCTGCGTGGGCGTAGCGGCTTTGTTGTGATGCAGCGAGATGGACGAGGCAGACTTCGCCCGGGTATCGACCCCGAGCGGGAGGCCCCGATGGATGGACAGGGTCTGCAGATGACCATCGATCTGGAGATCCAGCGCGTTGTAGAGCAGGAACTCGAGCGTGGTGTACGCGAAGCCGGCGCCGCAAGCGGTACCGTGGTAGCCATTGAACCGTCAACCGGTGACGTGCTGGCGATGGCATCGTATCCCTCGTTCCATCCCAACCGGCTTGATCTTGCGTCTGATGATGCCATCCGGATCCGGGCGATCACGGACCAATTCGAACCAGGCTCCACCATGAAGGCCATTACGGCAGCCGCTCTTCTTGAGGAAGGACGCATCGGCCGCACTGATGCCGTCGATGGTGGCGTAGGAGAACTGCTGATGCCGGGTGGAGCGATCGTCAAGGACGATCACCCTGTAGGACAGACAACCTTTCAGGGGGCTTTGGAGCAGTCGAGTAACGTCGTGTTTGCCACGCTCTCGAAACGACTTGATGACCGCGTCTTCTACAAGGTGGTGCGGGATTTTGGTTTTGGCATTCCGAGCGGCATCGATCTACCGGGTGAAGTTCGTGGTCGGTTAAAGCGACCCAACCAGTTCGATGCCTCCACGAAGATGTATATGTCCTTTGGCTACGAGGTCAGCGCAACGCCCCTTCAAGTGCTCACAGCGTATGCTGCTATTGCTAACGGCGGTGTGCTCATGCAGCCCCGCATCGTTCGAGCCGTTACGGCTAAGGATGGAACCGTTCTGCGCGAGATCGCCCCCCAGCGTGTGCGTCAGGTGATCCGTGCGGAAACGGCACGGACGCTTACGGAGATGCTTGTAGGAGTGGTGAACAACGGTACCGGTAAGCGCGCCTCGATAGCAGGACTTCGTATTGCCGGCAAGACCGGCACGGCGCAGGCCTACACGCAGGGGGCATACGACCGTAAGAATTACCGGGCGTCGTTTGTGGGGTTTTACCCGGCAGACAAGCCCCGTGTTGCCATGATGGTGATCCTTGAGAATCCTACAAACGATATCTATGGCGGCAGTACGGCTGCACCGGTGTTCCATCGGATCGTGCAAAAGACCATGACCATGCTGCGTCTGGACGTACGCACGCAGCAAACCATTTCGGCTGTTCCGTCGTCCGATACCGTGGTTGTGCCGGATGTTCGAGGACTGAAGCTCACCACGGCCGATTCTGTTCTGGATCGGCTTGGCCTGCTGGCTGACACGGCAGGCAGCGCCGGTTTGATCGTGCATCAGTGGCCCAACCCCGGGTCACGGCTGGTACGGGGCTCATCGGTTCGCCTCACCATGCGTGCTCCAACGCCGGGTGCTACACGTCCGGGTGTTATCGGGTTCTCCATGCGGAAGGCCATTACGGTCCTGCATGCCGCCGGTTTCGAGGTCCGTGTGCGTGGTTCGGGAAGGGTGGTGCGTCAGGAATGGGACCAGGCATCGTGCACGATCCATGGGTCAGCCCCGTGACCCTTGCTGTAACGTTACACGCCGTATCGGAATTATCTCTGACCATTTCTAGGTCTCGTGTGATGACGTTTCGACCAACCTTGTGTGTACTACTGCTGTGCTTTGGAACAGCGCTCTTTGCACAGCCCAAACCGGCGCTTACCGATGATGTTTTCTTTGCCCCGATGCCGGTGGGTGCAAAGCGTGATAGCGTTCGCATCATCCGCGGACTATCACCAGGCGGACAGTATGTGGTCACGAAATTGCCACAAGGACCATTCGCGTTGACGAGTAGCGCACAGGATCTCACCATCCGTAATGACGAGATCACCCTTCGAGTGAGCTTCGCTCCAACAATGCCCGGTGACTTTCAGGATGAACTTGAACTCGAACGTCAACCGGCTACAGGCCGGCAAAATGAGAACAGGATCAGGGTGCGGTTGTATGGCTCGGGATTCCTGATCGAACGTCAGGAAGATCTCGAATTCGGAACAATCAATGTGATGGACTCTGCACGGCGCATCGTGCTTTTCCGATCGGGTCCGGCTGATGACTTCGAATGGGAGTATTCTCGCGCTCCGAGAGCCCCTTTCCGCTCGACCACGGTGCAGGGTCCGGTGCGGCGTGGACGCGACACGTTGGCCTTCATCTTCTCGTTTCATCCAACGGCTGTTGGTTCATTCGCAGACACCATTGGCATTGTTCGAAAGTTGCGCAACGGTCAGCGCCTTGATACCGCCCGGTTATACCTGCGCGGTACGGCAAAGGCCCGCCCCTTTACCTTGCGTCCAGAGCTTAGTGCACGGTCGTTTGACGTTCGCATCGGCGACACGCTTGCACTCGATGTGAAGCTTGTTGCCGATGGCCCGATCGACATTCCGGAGCAGATGGATGAGCTGACCTTCGACATGTCGTACAATCCGACCATTCTTGTTCCGCTGCGCACGGCGGGGCAGACGCTTTCGGTGCGCGATGGCAAGCAGATCCTGACTGTTAAGCGCGATGCGAGTAATGGTGGCCCGCTGACGATCGATCGCAGTGGTATCACGGCGTCGAGAATCGCCTTCGTGGTTGCACTGGGTGATGCGGAGTCAACACTACTCACGCTCGACAATGCCTCGTACACTACTCGTACCATTTCCGGTAAGGGGCTTGCGGATCAGTCCGCCATCATAAGCGTGACAAACGTCTGGCGATATCAGGATGGACGCAGCCGATTGGCGAATCCGTTACAGGGTGTTCTGGTGCTGGACGTTGATCCCAATCCGGTTGTCGAATCTTCAACGATGAGACTCCGTAACCTTCCAAGCAAGGGCAGCACGCTCGTGATCGTTGACGCATCTGGCGTTGTTGTATCGGATCTTACGGCAAAGGTTCAAGCTGGCGCGCGCGACCTTACCATTGCCTCGTCAGGCAGTGCGGATGTTGTACTCCCACGCGGGACGTATTACGCACGGCTTGCCGTTGAGAGTGAGCTTGGCGGCACCCTTCTGAGCGTCGTTAGACTCTTTGTTATCCAATAAGGTACGAGCCGAGTGATCCTTCACCTCTCGTACCTCCTTATGTGTGCCGCACTGCTGACTGCTGGCACGAATATTCGTGCGCAGCAGAAGAACGCGTCATGGAATGCCGATGCATCTGTTGGTGCGCTGTCATCAGCCCCTTCATCATTCTTTCGCAGTGTTCCCGGCATAGCGTCTCCGGGAGACCTTCGCTACGACCCCGTGTCGGGTGGTTCGCGTCTGCAGGGGGCTTTGGGTGCAGACCTGCCGGTGCTTGGAGAGTTACGTCTTGGTGTGCGGGTTGACATGCACCAGACCGTTCTGCGCTACGAGGCATTGGAGCGAGCTCCCATCGCAACGGAAGGGGGCTCGGTGGTCACGGCCACTCTGCGTCATAATCTGCAGACTTCGATGACGCTTCTCGGAGCAATGCCGTATGTGCGATACGAGCCCACAACATGGCTGTCGGTTGGAGCCGGACTCCCCTTGTATGGTGTTGCGGAATCGCGATACACGCAGACGATGGTGTTCGGTGATCCGGCCGGCATACGATTCGTTGACGGAAGTCTTGAGCAGATAACCGCAAAGGGAGATGTCCCTAATCGACGGTCTATCATACCAATGGTTACTATGTTCGCCGAGGGGACGCTTCCGGTGAGCTCGTCGGGAACGTGGGTTCTCGTCCCTCGGATCGGCCTTACTCAGGCCTTGGCCGCCGTGACGAAGGATGGTGCGTTCACCATGCGTTCATTTTCTGCCAGCATCGGTCTGCGCTATCGTGTTACGATGAGGTCAGACGAACCCAATGCGCCAGAGCCACCGAAACAGATTCCCACCGAGCTGCCGAAACAAAACGCCCCCTTGCCACTAGCGATCCGCGTGGAGCGCGACACGTTTGTGGAACTGACGCGTGGTATCAATGAGACGATGACGATGCTGATGAACACTGCGGTGGACACTATCGTTGAGCAACGTGACGGTGGCGAGGAACAGAAGGTGGTACGCCGCAAGGAAACGTATCGGATGGCGGTACCCAAGCCCCCTTCCGTCTTGCGAGCCGCACTTCAGCTTCGCTTTGTGGACGACGAGGGAGAGGTAACGCAGGATGCGCGCCTCTCCGCTGTGCGCGTTGAGTCTCGCCGAGTCGTCAGCTTTGTTCCCGCTGTTGTATTCGACAATTCCTCCTCTCAGATACCGACGCGGTATCAGCCACTCACATCTCAGCAGGCACGCTCATGGAAAGAAGCATCCATCAGCGGTGTGTCGTCCGGTCACTGGCAATATCAGGTCTTGAATGTGATCGGTTCTCGCATGAAACGCCTACCGTCAACCACGTGTACGCTTGTCGGTGCCGATGATGCCGGTTCCAAAGAAATCGCATTGGCACGCATTGATGCGGTACGGGAATATCTCGTGACACGTTTCGGCATTAGCCAGTCGCGTATCCAGAACGTCCTTGGTTCCGAAAACCGCGGAACACTTCCGGCGGGTAGTGTCTCCTTGGAACAGTCCAGTCCGGAGCTTCTTGCTCCTATCGAGTTCACCGTATCAACAATCGAAACGCAGCTGCCGCGCGTTCAGCTCGTGCCTGACGTTATCAGCGAGGCCGGTGTGCGAACGTGGACGATTGAAGCCAAGCTGCGGGATGTCCTCGTACGAACATTCAAGGGCAGTGGCTCGCTTCCGAGCTCGATACCCTGGGACATGAACGACGACATCGAGGCAGAAGAGGCATTCAAAGTGCCCATCGTGCTGACGCTGCATGTGAATGATATTGATGAGGCACAGACCGACAGTGATCCGCTTCGGATCTCTCTTACGTCCCGCTTACCACTTGCCTCAGCTTCGCGTCCGGTAAAGAGAACAGAAGTGCTCACCTTTGGACATGATGGCGGAACGCGTCAGTCATCACCCATACGGCAGGGGGCTGATGGTGTGCGTCCACTTGCCGAGTGGACAATGCGTGGACTAGATCCGCCGGAACGAGCGCTATACGACGCGCGTGGCGTTCGGCTATCGGTTCAGGTTCTCGAGCGCCGTTGACCAAGCAGTCGTCACGATCCGCGCACTTTGTCCGCGGTCGATCGCCTTCTGAAAATATGATGCTGCCTGCTGCACGTCACCGCGCTCGGCCATCACGAGTCCAAGTTCGCCGAGTGCATCAACTTCAAACTGTGCCAGCCGCGCCGCGCGTGCATGAGCAATAGCCGAGGTGAGATACGTTTCGGCTTCACTTGAGCGCTGCGTCTGCCGCAGCTTCCGACCGATTTGCAAAGCGATCTGTGCGCAGCGGACGCGGTCATTCGCTGTAGAGCAGGTTTCATAATCAGCGCGAAGCTGATCCACTGCTGAGCTTGTTGGAGTTGCCTTAAGGCTGACATCAACCTTGCTGACTTCGCGCACCACAACAGGTGCAGGAGTTGGTGCCGGTTCGGCAACCGATGGCTGTTCGATGACAGGGGGCGTAGTGGTTGGTGTAGTCGTTGGTGCCGACATGATCTTGGTCGGACGTGGATCAGGCTGCACGTCATCGCTGCGCGTTGCCGCAACATAGAGTGCCGTACCTCCGACAACTGCAGCCGTTGTGCCACCGGCTATCCATCCCCATCCGAACTTGGCAATTGTTCCAAGGATTCCGCCCGTGGCAGCGCCCGCAATAATCTGAGCGGCCACGGAGGATTCGACCTTTGCGAGAAACTCGATCGGCAAACGCACCTTTGGTGCAGAGTCGGCAAGCAGGTGTTCTACAGTCAGCATTTCGCGCACTTCCTGAGCGAACTCGGGAGAGTCTAGTTTGCGCTGTTCGAATTCGAGCAGTTGATCTTCGTTGAGAGATCGATCAAGGAAGCCCGCGAGAAGTTCCTGATTCGTCATTGCAGTTCACTGATGATACTGGACAGAGATTGCTGGATGAGTTTCTTTGCACGGAACACACGGACCTTTGCCAGGGAGACCGTGATACTGAGCGTTTTAGCGATGTCTTCGTAGGGAAGATCATCGAAGTATTTCATTTCGAGTGCCTCGCGAAACTCCTCCGGAAGTTCGGCAATGGCCTTGTGAAGCGCTTCCCGGAGCATGAAGTCACCACTGTGACGTTCAGTCTCCTCATAGGAGTGAAGCTCTTCCGTGTATTCCGTGGTGTTCTTGCGCTGACGAAGCCCCTTGAGACAGAAGTTGCGCGCGATGGTAAAGAGCCACGCAGCAAACGAGCCATCGGTGAACGATGCCCGCTTGTCGTAGACCGTCAGCGATATTGTCTGGAACATATCCTGTGCTTCCTCATGGGAACCGAGGGCGCGCAGACAATAGGCATAAAGCCGTTTGTCGTAGCGTTTGAAGAGCGAACGAAATGCTTGCTCGTCGTTCTTATCGCGAACGAGTGCAAACAATTCTTCATCGGTCATCAAGGCGTGCATGGGAAACGGCGTCATTCGTGGTTGTACCGAGACAAGATACCGCAACAGGGGCCTCTGGTTACACCGTAGATTTGTCGATGCGCTCGTTTTGGGAAGCTCAAACCTGGTTAGAGGCCGACGTGGTCATCGTTGGTGCCGGACTTGTGGGTGTTCAGACAGCCATAGCGCATGCGGCGCAACGTCCGCGCGACAGAGTGCTTCTGCTCGAACGGGGATATATGCCAACTGGCGCTTCAACCCGTAATGCAGGCTTTGCATGCATCGGCTCGGTAAGCGAAGTGGCCGTGGATGTTGATCTGCACGGACCCGATCGTGCGGTTGAGATCGTCCAAATGCGGAGTGAAGGGCTGGCAGGACTGCTCTCTACATGCGAGGGACACGACGTTGGTTTTACGCGCCAGGGTGGACATGAGATCTTCCTTGACGAGCATCCGGCACTACAGCGAATAGATGAGATCAACGAACTGCTGCAACCCGTAACGGGGCTGGCTACGTTTGAACGTCATGATGCGTGGATTGCCCCATTCGGATTCGCCCCTTCCGTTCAACATCTTGTGTCGAGTCCAGTCGAAGGAACACTTGACTCCGGTAAACTCCTTGATGTTCTCTGGGGCATTGCTCAGCACCGCGGCGTGATGATTCGAACGGGTGTTCATGTTGTGTCGATCAATGAAGGGGCAGGCACTGCGAGCGTCTATGCACGAGTCGGCACGGAGGACGTCTGCATTCGCGCCGGAAGTGTTGTTGTGGCAACCAATGCATGGATCCCGGAGCTCGTTCATGACCATGCTGCCTCAGCCATCATCCCGGCACGCGGACAGATCATCGTAACGGAGCCGGTCCCATCGATGCCGCTAACGGGATCGTATCACTTTGATGAGGGCTACGTCTATTTCCGTCCCGTAGGAAATCGCATTCTACTCGGTGGTGCCCGCAACCTCGACTTCAACGCAGAGCAGACGACCTCGCATGATGTGTCGCAGCAGATTCAAGAGGCATTGGAAACTCTCCTACGAGATGTCATCGCCCCCTCACACACGGATCTTCGCATCGATCATCGTTGGTCTGGTACGATGGCCTTTTCGCCAACCAAGCAGCCGATCATCGATCGTGTGAGTCCACATGTGATCGTTGCCTTTGGCTGCAACGGGATGGGTGTGGCTCTCAGCAGTAGCATTGCGAAGAGAGTTACTGAATTACTGAATTACTGAATTACGGAAGGACGGAATGACGGAGGTACGATATGACGGAAGGACTTGTAGGGGCGAGACGCAGTCTCGCCCGAAGGCGCCGTCATCCCCGCGAAAGCGGGGATCCATGCGCAACCTCGATGGATACCCGCGTTCGCGGGAATGACGGGTATGGATTCCCGCTGAAACCCCTAGAGCGAAAGTAATAGTCCCGGGCCTTGGCCCGGGGTAGAGGGAACCGTGCGATTCCCATCATTGCGAAGTAGGCGACGAATGCAACCCACGAAAAAGCAAAAAGGGGCGAAGCATAATGCCTGGCCCCTTTTCCACCATAAAGCTGCGGGTAAGGTCTTACTTGGTGTCCTTGATCGCCATGGCGTACACGACCAGACCGAAGCCGATCTTGTTGACGGCGTCACCGATGTTGTAGATCAGGTCCATGTTTGATGGTGGGATGCCCATGCCTGAAAGCAGATTGCCCGGCAGAAGCATGTAACCGATCGGATAGATCGCCCAACCGATGAGAGCGAACATACTCAGTTGCTTGAAGGCTGACTGAATGACGGCATTGCCGGAAGCAGCAGCTACCTTCTTGCCTTCGCCCATGAAGATCTCATAGATGATTCCAGCCCAACCGATCGTGGAGATGACGCCCCACATGACATTGCTCTGTGGTTGCACGGCTTCGCCCATATAACCGGCAACAAGCATCAGAACGGACGAGGCGATCAAACGCCACATCATAGCCGATGATGCGCCTGCTGGACGGAGGAGCATGTAGAACTCAACGCACATCAGCGGAACGGTCAGCGTCCAGTCGATATACCGGAACTGCGTCGGAGACGTACCAGTGTCGAGCCACACACCGCGCATATAGAAGTAGTGCACGGCAGCGATCATCGTGATCAGGCCCGAGATCAGCAGAGACGTCTTCCACTTATCGGCGACACGGCCGCGTTCAAAGAAGAAGAATACCGAGGCGGCGAACATCGCCATGTACCCGGTAAAGAACGTGAATCCGATATAGTCGCCCGGATTCAGAACACCGTTAGCAGCAAGGGCCGTGTTTGCACCCAAGCATGATAGGACCGCAGCCCAAAGGGCAACGCGTAGAGATTTGGTCATCGAAGAACTCCTCAAAGTGACCACAAATGAAACGCCGTTGATCGGCACATTGTTCGTGTGTTTCGCACATCGCGTTCATGAACGCTCTGAGTGAAGCAACCGGACGAAGCGTCGACAAGGAAGACAACCGTGCAGACAGTTATCGGAGTTCCCAATCGGAATAACTTATTTCATTATTTACGTTTTCGGTATTGATAAAACCTTACAGTTATCCACATGTATGTACAACAGCCATATAATACGTAGAAACAACAGCCACGTATTAAGATTGTTGATAAGGTCCGTGAATGTTTCGAATCGATTTCGGTTTCAGTGGACTATGTTTCTTCCCGATGGCAAAACGGACATCTTTGTTCTTCATGGGAGGGGGCGTTGGGGCCCACCTATATTCCCTTGTTGCAAGCGAAATGCTCGGCAAGGAGAATGTTCATGTGCTAATGCGCGATCGTACTGATGAGGTACCCGTCAGGACGCTCTGTGTGTGGGGAGAGCCTGCTTCCCTGATCCACGACGCCGTAGTTGCCCAGTGGGCCACACTTCGTTTCGGGTTCGGCGATGAAACAATTGTCAGACGCATGGACAGGATGCGATACAGCCAATACACGGCTGCCTCCATCAGAGCTTTGGTTGACGCGACGATTGATGTGGAGAGACAGATCGGCGAGGTGAACAATCCGGATGCTTCCAGCACGGTATCGTTTGATAGTCGACATGACGATCGAGATGTGCGTCCGGCTAGCATTTCCCTTCTACAGCACTTCCATGGCTGGAGGGTTCTCACCGACGAGCCGATGTTCGAACCGGATGTTGCCACTATGATGGACTTTCGTGTGGACCAGTCCGACGGAGTGTGCTTCGTCTATGTCCTTCCATACGGACCGACAGAGGCATTGGTTGAGTGTACGGTGTTCTCTGAGTCCACATGGCAGAAAGATCACTACGAGGCGCGTCTTACGTCGTACCTCCGCGATGTGATGGGTATCAACGACTACCGGATTTCCACTACCGAAACAGGATCCATTGCCATGTGCGACCGGATACCATTGCGCCAACGTGGTCGGTCATGGATCGCCATAGGAGTGGCTGGCGGACTCACCAAGCCCACAACCGGGTACACTGTGGCCCGTTGCCTGCGAGATGCCGAGAAGATCATGCAGCACTATCAGAGAACGGGTGAATTCAAGCCCCCTGCTCGAGCTCATGCTCGATTCGACTGGTATGATCGGTTGTTGCTGAGGATCATTCGCGATGAACCGGCCGAGGTGCCAGGAATATTGTGGACGCTCTTCAAACGAAATCCGATAGAACGTATCCTGCGGTTTCTTGATGAGCAAACAGACCTGAAGGAAGAGATCCTGATATTTTGGAGGTTACCATGGCTACCGTTTCTACGGGCCATCGTCAGACGCTGATCGCTGTGGTGAGTGCAGTGCTCGCACTGCTGTTTCAGGGAGCGGGCCTGTCGGATTCTCCACTTGTTCTTGGATTGGCCATTGCCTTATTCGGAATTCCGCACGGTGCTGTTGACCATCACATGATGGGGATATCAGGGGGCCGGCGCAACGCCGACTTGCTCCGCTACATAGGTGCCTTGGGGCTTGTGTTGTCCGTCTGGTGGTTTGCCCCCAACATAATGCTTGTGCTGTTTCTCCTGAATTCCGCGTGGCACTTTGGCGACTGTGACGTGCCGAATGTGGGCAGACTTCACACGATACGGGCATTGATGTATGGTCTTGCGGTTCTGATTCTCATGGTCGACCCACGAGATCCGTCGGTCAAGTCGATTATCGAGGAGCTTCTTCGTCAACCCCTCAGCCTGTCCACTTTCACAGCACTCGACTCCTGGCGCAATGTTGCCGCTGTGATCGTGATCATACTACCATCAATGATTGTGCATCCCGGCATCCGCTATCGTCTGATCCGCAGCGCGATCATCGTAGCCCTTGCCTTTAGCGTGAACTCGCTATTGGCGTTCACCTGGTACTTCACGTTCGTCCACGCCTATACGAGCATGAACGACCTGCGTCACCACCTCGGCGGACGCGTCCTATGGTCATGGGGCGAACTGATCCGTGCCGCTTTGCCCCTTTCCCTTGTTTCCTATGCCGGCATTGGTCTTGCCGCTTTACTGCTGCCCAACACATCGATGATGGTAGCTCTCTTTGTTGCCCTTAGTGCCCTTACACTTCCGCACAGCGTACTGTTCCATCGGGTGTATAAGGTGAGGTACTGAGTTACGGAATTACGGAATGACGGAATTACTGAATTACGGAATTACGGAATTACGGAATTACGGACGGACTTGTAGGGGCGAGACGCAGTCTCGCCCGAACGCATCGTCATCCCCGCGAAAGCGGGGATCCATGCGCAACCTCGATGGATTCCCGCGTTCGCGGGAATGACGGGAATGGATTCCCGCGTTCGCGGGAATGACGGGAATGACGGGAATGGATTCCCGCGTTCGCGGGAATGACGGGAATGGATTCCCGCGTTCGCGGGAATGACTTAGCCCGCGGGCGAGACTGCGTCTCGCCCCTACAGGTCAACCGCTACTCCCGAGCCTACGTGCACTATCCCCGCTTGCGCTGTCTGTGTGATTATTCCCTCTAACGACGCATCATGGCGTCATCCCGAGGCCCCGAACGCAGTGAAGGGGCCGAGGGACCTCGCGGGAATGACGGATGTCACCAGTCATCAGTCATCAGTCATCAGTAATCAGTCATCAGTCATCAGTAATCGGTCCTCCGTAATTTCGTCACATGTCAATCGCAAAGCGCGACGTTGTCGCTGGCCCCATTGAGGTAAAGGGGCGCCCCTTACCGGATCTTGAACAGTTGCTCGTTGAGCATGGGGAGCGCAAGTACCGTGCACAGCAGGTGTATGATGCGCTGTATATCCAGCGGGCAGACGATGCGGCCGCAATGCAGGTTTTGCCGCAGGCCTTGCGCGATCGTTTGTCCACGGAGTTTCGAACGGAGTCTGTTCGGCTCACGACGAAGCAGCAGTCGGCGGACGGGACGATCAAGTTCCTGTTTGAGCTTTACGATGGACGTCAGGTGGAGAGCGTGCTGATTCCCAGCGAGATGGTGGAGGCCGACGGAAAGCCACGGCGTCTGACCCTGTGCGTGTCAACACAAGTGGGATGCAACCTCGGCTGTGTGTTCTGCGCCACGGCATCATTGAAGCTCACGCGCAATCTGACGTCGGGTGAGATCGTCGATCAGTTCCTGCAAGCTCAGAAGCACACGGAGAAGCCAATCACGAACATCGTGTTCATGGGCATGGGCGAGCCGATGAACAACTACGACAACGTGATGAGCTCTACCGAGATCTTTACCGATCAGCGAACGAAGATGGTTGCACCGCGTCGCATAACGCTGTCAACGGCAGGTGTTATTCCGGGCATCATCCGCATGGCTGACGAGGGCCGCATCATCAAGCTGGCTCTGTCGCTGCACGCTACAACGCAGGACGTGCGCGAGAAGCTGATGCCGATCGCTAAAAAGTATCGTCTGCCAGAACTTGTCGAATCGCTCGAGTATTACTACCGCAAAACGCGCAAGAGCATCACGTACGAGTACATCCTGTTTGAAGGTATCAACGATTCCATCGACGACGTAAAGCGACTCGTGAAGCTGGCGCGGCGCATGCCCACAAAGGTTAACGTGATCCCATTCCACGACATTGACTTTACCCAACCGCAGGGCTTTGCCGGCACGCTTCGTCCGACGTCAAAGCAGAAGTTCGACTGGTTTCTGAAGCAGCTGCGCGATGAAGGGGTGACGGTGTTCATTCGTTCTTCGAGTGGACTCGACATCGACGCTGCGTGTGGCCAGCTTGCCTTCTCGC
>VEQR01000065.1 GCA_018883125.1 Candidatus Kapaibacterium sp. | reverse complement strand
CGAAGATGGATTCCCGCTTTCGCGGGAATGACGAAGATGGATTCCCGCTTTCGCGGGAATGACGAAGATGGATTCCCGCTTTCGCGGGAATGACGAAGATGGATTCCCGCTTTCGCGGGAATGACGACGATGGATTCCCGCTTTCGCGGGAATGACGAAGATGGATTCCCGCTTTCGCGGGAATGACGAAGATGGATTCCCGCTTTCGCGGGAATGACGGGGGCCCCGTAATTCAGTACTTCAGTACTTCAGTACTTCAGTAATTGAATCGATACTTCTCATACCATATCTCCACACTTGCCTTGGTCTTACCATTGGGATCTTTGGGCTTCTGTGGCTGTGAAGACTCGTTGAAGTCGCCGGTGATGGAGCGGGGGATCTCGAAGTTGGGCACTTCCATCATGATCTTCATGTAGGACGGCAGACAGAACGCTGCGGCCTTTGCGTTGTCGTAGATCAGTTCAGCTGTGATTGTTCCGCCGGTCTTGCCGGTGGCCATCACTTTGCGGGTAAGCAGTGCTGCCTCGTCAACGAACAGTGTGGCTACGACGATGTTGCTTGCTTCATCGGCAGGGATGATCTTGATCTTGCGCAGGGTGAGCCCCTTCCATGACTCGGTGCCCATGTCGATGGCGGCAAACTCTCCGGAGAGCAAGGACAGCGCGCTGAGTTCGGTGCTCTGCTTTGGGATCATCGCAAAGCCCTTCGACGTGATCTTCGTTGAGTTGGGCGGGGTGAACGCTAACGTGGCATTTGCCTCGGGAGCTTTAAGAAAGGGAATGTCGACCTTGAGACGCAGGTCTGCCGTGTATTTGCCGCTCGACTCCATGCGTTTGCGGATCGACAGTAGCAGCGCCTTTGCATCGGTTGCGGGGGTTGCCATAGCCGGAGCTTGGACAACACTCAGCAGAGCGAGAATCAACAGGAGGGGGCGGATCACGTCAGGATATCCTTTCGACGGACAATGATGTGTGTAGCAACAAAGCAGCCGACGATATGAAGCATGAGCGTGGCGAACGATGGAATGATGCGGTCCCACTTGACGGGGTCATCGAAGAAGAACTTCCAGCTGTTCATGTGGTTCGTAAAGAACAGAGGGCGCACATAATCAAAGAGCGGTACATCGATCGCGGAAATGATGGTCATGACAATGATGACGGACATCGTTGTCATGATCGGTCCAATGGCGTTTTCGACAAGCGATGAGCACAGAAAGGCCACACTGGAAACGGTTGCCATCGCCAGGAACGCCCACAGATAGGCGTACCCAAAGCGCCAAAGAAGGTCATCGGCTTGCAGGACCGTTATCTGCTGACGGATGATGAAGATCTCACCCGTCCCAAGGAAGCCGATACCAAGAGATAAGGACAGCACCGCCATGCAGACCACGAGCAGGAAGGTATATGTGATCGTTGCCAGAAACTTTGCATTCACCATGGTCGCCCGTGATAGGGGGCGAGTGAGCAGCAGCCGATACGTGCCGGATGTGGCCTCGCCGGCGAGAACTTCTCCGGCAACGAGCGTTATCAGGAACGGCACGTGCAGGTAGAGCGACGCGAAAATGAAGTACGAAACGGCATAGCCATTGAGCAGGTGGCCCGTGAATTCAAAGTTATCCTTGAGTCCGGCAGTAGCAAAGTTGAGGAACTGCTCACCCTGCATGCTCATGCCAACAACTACGATAGGTATGAGGACGGCAAGGGCCAGAAAGCCGATGAAGGTTCTCCACTTCGAGAAGATCTTCGACATTTCAACGCGATAGGCGGTCAGGATCATTTTGCCTCCCGTGTCAGCGAGATGAAGTATTCTTCGAGCGACCGCACCGGCGTGACGGCATGCAATGCTAAACCTGCTCCGGTAAGGAGAGCAACAACTTCAGAGATCTCCTGACGCTCCAGCATAAGGATCAGCGTTGCCTCCGTCGATGAGTGCACATGTCGTCCCAGAGGAGTTGACTGCACAAGGGTGAGCGCACGCTGCGCTTCAGGAGTCTCAATGGTCACCTTCAACCGTCCGGCGTTCAACAGATCCTGCACAGCCCCTTCAATAATGGCCTGACCACGATTGATGATGACCATGCGGTTGGCCGTGAGCTCAACCTCCGGAAGGATGTGCGAGGAGAGGAAGATCGTCTTCTTGTGGTCGGCCGCTAGCTCAAGGATCAGGTCACGCATGTCCACCATGCCGTGTGGGTCAAGGCCCGTGGTCGGCTCGTCCAAGACGATCAGGTCCGGCGAGTGCAGCAGTGCTTGGGCAATTCCCAGACGCTGCTTCATGCCGTGAGAGAAGGTCTTGACCTTGCTCTCGGCGCGGGCACCCAGACCGACCATGCCAAGCACACGGTCCGTTGCCGATTTGCTCACGTCGGTGCCGCTCAGGCGTCCCAGCAGCTCAAGATTGCGTCGAGCAGAGAGGTAATTGTAAAAGTCCGGACGTTCAACGATCGCACCGATGCGCCGCAGGATCTCCGACCGGTCCTTGTTCAGGTCCATTCCAAAGATGCGGATAGACCCCGATGAGGGGGCTATGAGCGACATCATCATGCGGATGGTCGTACTCTTTCCGGCACCATTCGGGCCGAGAAAGCCATACACGTCACCCTGCTCTACTGTCAGACTTAGGCCGTTGACGGCCGTGAACGATCCGTACCGCTTGTGCAGATCGCGGATCTCAATGGCTGGATGTGGCATTCGATCCCTACAGGGCTGCTACGATTCGCTTATATGCTCGGCCGCGCTCTTCATAGTTGGCGAACATATCAAACGACTTGCAGGCAGGCGAGAACAGCACAACGTCTTCGGCAATCGCCATGTCCTGGGCAATACGGATGGCATCTTCCAGCGTATCGGCCTTGACGCAGCGTTTGGTCGTGCACCAGTGGTTGAATATGGCATCCGCCTCTTCACCGATGCAGACGATCGATTTGACGTTCGCCGCCACCAATCCGTCGAGTTCAGCATAATTGTTGCTCTCCCCACGTCCGCCGGCGATCCACACGATCGGTCTGTCATAGCTCGACAGCGCATACCATGTGGCGTTAACATTCGTCGCCTTCGAATCGTTCACGAATCGGGCACCTTTGTGGACTCGTACACTTTCGAGTCGGTGCTCTACGCCGCTGAAGGACATCAGCGAGTCGCGGATATTTTCATTCCGCACCTCAAAGGCGCGGGCCGCCATGCTTGCTGCCATGGAGTTTGCTGCGTTGTGCACTCCAGGCAATCCAAGACGTCTCAAGGACATAAGGATCTCCTCATTATGCTGCTGATCCCGAAGAACGATTTCACCCCCCCGGATGAATGCTCCTTCAACTTCACGAATGGTGCTGAAGAAGCGTACCGAACTTCGGACTACTGATGCCGCAGGTGCAACTGCCGGATCATCAGCGTTCAAAATTACAACGTCATCGGCATGTTGGTTCGAAGCAATTTTCCACTTTGCTTCAACGTAGTTGGAAAACGTGCCGTGATACGAGAGATGATCCGGTGTGATGTTCAGGATCATGCTCACCTTCGGACGAAATGTCACGATTGTGTCGAGCTGATATGAGCTGCACTCGGCAACGATGATCGTGTCGGATGGTATGGTTCCGACAAGCGATGAAAGGGGCGTGCCGATGTTCCCTGCCGCAACTGCCGGACGTCCGCTCTGTTCGAGGATGTAGGCCGTGAGCGCCGTTGTTGTTGTCTTGCCATTTGTACCCGTGATGGCAATGATCGGGTTGGCAAGACACCTGCTCGCATACTCAAGTTCGCCGATGAGCTCTATGCCGCGCCGTGCTGCTTCCATTCGAACGATGTTGGTTGGCGGCACGCCGGGAGAGACAATGATGAGGTCACTCTCGTACACTGCATCACTGTGACCCCCAGTCTCAACGTCAATACCCGATTGACGAAGTCGAATAGCCGTGTCGGCGATGGCCGACTCGGGACGTGATTCACTGATGAGAACGCTGTGCCCCTGGCGGTTGGCAAGTTCAGCTGCTGCCACACCACTGAGTGCAGCGCCAATAACGGAGATTCGCATGACGCAAAAATACTGCCGGCGACTGTGTTGTGCTCGGTTAGTGCGTGCGACCCATCAGCGAGCGCGCAAGTGTCTCAAGGCCATCTCGTGCGTCTGATGGCGCAAGTGTGTGCAATTGGGAAAAGGCTATCATGGTCCGCTGTTCCACCACGGTGGTTGCATCGGTATCCACGCCGTACTGTTTCATCATCGAGATCACGGTGTTCACGTTGTCAGCTGAAAGGGGCTCACCAGATCGGAAGGTTTCCACGATTCGACGGTGCTCATCAAGGGCATTTATGTCTGACTCGACACGTGCACATGTTTCGATCATCAGCCACGTGCGCTTGCCTTCCATGATATCGCCGCCGCGCACCTTTCCGAATGTCTCCGAACCAAAGGCATCGAGATAGTCGTCCTGCATCTGAAATGCGATGCCGATCTCACGAGCAAACGTCTGCAGTGCCGAACGCTGCTCGCGTGTGGCATTCCCAATGCTGGCGCCGATGGCCACCGACATTTCCAGAAGACGAGCCGTTTTGCGCTCGATCATCATGAAGTACTCCTCTGGCAGCACGTCATTGCGGAGCATGAACTCCATATCCAGTGCCTGACCATCGCAGACATCGATAAGTCCCGTAGAAAACGCATCGACAACATCAAGTGGACGTTCGGCATGGGCCGCGCTTCTAAGCAGCAATCGCATGGCCATGCCCATCATGACGTCTCCGGCAAGAATGGCGGTGCTGGTATTCCACTTTACGTGCACCGTATCACGTCCGCGACGCTTGGCCGAGGAGTCCATGATATCGTCATGAACCAGCGTGAAGTTGTGCAGAAGCTCAACCGCAATCGCTGCGTGCACGGCGTGGTCAGGATTGCCGCCAACGGCTTCGCAGGCCAGCATCGTGAGCACCGGGCGGACGCGCTTGCCCCCAGCCTCGAAGAGGTAATGGACGGGTTCGTAGAGACAATTGGGCTCGCTAAACTCGGCCAAGGCCGACGCGAGCGACGATTCAATTTTGTCGCGGTAGGGGGCTAAACGGTCAATCGGTACAGATACATTGATCATGGGCATCCGGTGCTAGTGGATTCGTCGAAGTGGTGCAGAACGCAATTCGGTAATACTCGAACTCCCGGACAGAAACATCCATTGGCGAAGAGTGGTTTCCCAACTGCCCACAAGTTGCAAGATTCCCTCGATTCCACCATCGTTGTGCGCCTGCAAAAGCGGACGGGCAGCTCCCACAATATTTGCCCCGAGTCCGATACTGACCGCTACGTGCGAACCGCTGGCAATGCCGCCCGAAGCAATGAGCGTTGGCACGAGGTCGCGACTTTGCGCAATGCACTCGGCCGTAGGGATGCCTACATCCCAGAGGTGTTGCAATGGTGCGGGGTTTTCGTGACGCAGGATTTCGATGCCGGACCATGATGTTCCGCCGGCTCCGGCAACATCAACGTACTCTACGCCAACGTTACGCAGGCGCTCGATAACGCGTCGGGAAAGTCCTGCTCCAACTTCCTTTACGATGATTGGCACGGGGCTATGACGAACAATCCACTCGATGGTCGAGAGAACGCCGCGAAACTCCGGCTCACCCTCTGGCTGCGCCAGCTCCTGAAGAGGATTCAGGTGCACGGCCAGGGCCGCGGCATCGATCATCTCAACAGCTCGACGGATCATTGCATCGAGCACTCCGGCACCATGCCAACGTACTGCCTGAACGGCACCGATATTGGCCACCAGTGGAACATCCTTCGCAAAGGGGCGAACGCAGGCAAATGATTCCGTTAGGGAAGGATCCTCGAGTGCAGCGCGCATCGATCCTACGCCCATGGCGATGCCGCACTCGGCACATGCCGTGGCGATCTCTGTGTTGATCCGCACGGCATCGGGATAGCCCCCTGTCATACCGGTGACCATGAGTGGGAGCTTCAGCGGGCGACTCAGGAACTCTGTCCGCGTGCTGACGTCGGCAAGGTTGATCTCCGGCAACGCATTGTACTCGAACTCGTAGTCATCGAGTCCATTGGTCTTTGTTCGAAACGAAACATCACCGTCAAGGGCGTGCCGGACGTGTGATTCTTTGCGCGAGGGGATCGACATGCCTGCAAATTACGGTCACTGCACACGCGCAAGAAAAACGTTGCCCGGCAGACGCGTGATGCGTCCATCAAGCTCAAGGTCCAGCAAACGTTTCATTGCATCCGACGGCGTGCACTTCCAGAGAACCGTTAGTTCATCAAGATGCCTAGGTGTACCGGAATCAAGTCCATCAACGACGGAGTGCTGCATCATGGTCTGCATTGACCCTACCGGTACTTCCGTCACATCATCGGCCGACGTCAGAAGGCGCGCCCCACGGGTGCGGATGAGTTCATTGCACCCCTCACTGCGGAGCGATGTGATCGGTCCCGGCACGGCATAGACCGGACGCTGTTGCTGGCGCGCAAAATCGGCCGTTATCAAGGCACCCCCGCGCTTCTTGCTTTCGATCACCACCACGGCGTTGCTCATTCCCGAGATGATGCGGTTGCGCGCGGGGAATGCCGGTGGCAGCGCGGCTACGCCGCAGGGATGCTCGCTTACGATGCACCCACCGGCGTTGACGATCGCATCGGCCATGCGCTGAGCGGCAATTGGCGTGATACGATCAATGCCGCTGGCGATCACGGCAATGGTCTTTCCGCGTCTGCGGACCGCGGTGTCGTGGGCTACCATATCGATGCCGTTGGCAAGGCCACTGATGATCACAGCCGAGCGAGCCACCCATGTCTCCACGAGCGACTCCGTGACGGGCTTGCCGTAATGGATCGTGCAGGAGCGCGTGCCGACAACGCCTAGTGCGGGCAGTGCCTTGTCTGGCAAGTGACCTCTGATGAACAACAAGGCAGGGGGCGAAGCGATCCCCAGCAGCCTGGCCGGGTAGCGCGGATCGGTCCATGGAATGATCTCCACGCCGAACTCTGCGCAGCGATCACACTGCGCAGCAGCCTGCTCGCTTAGGTCCATCGGGTGATGCCCGATGCGTTCGAGTGCCTCGGGCAAAGTGGACGTTTCGTCGGCAAGGCGGCGAACATCGTCGTTGGTAACTCGAGCAACGAGACGCAGTCCAACAAGGTCGGTCAAAGTGAGCATGGGCAAGGGGCGAGTAGTGAAACACAATGCCCCCTACGAGCAGATTTCTCGTTGCAGCGTGACGCGTCAGCGGGCGCAGATAGCCGAGGCCACCGCCCCGCGGATGCTCATGCGCAGATCGCCCGGAAATGCTGAAAGTGCTGCGCCGAGTCGCTCCTCGATGGTTTCAACCGTCAGTCGCAGCATGGGAAGTGCCTCTGCGATGAGGATTGCGTCCGATGGGATCTCCATATAGGTTGCCCCGAGGCGCACAAAGAGCTCGATGATATCGGCTTCCTCGCCAGTTGCCGTATCGATCACCAGATCGTCATTCTGTCCCGTGATCTTAACCTGCCAACCGAACATCGTGGGGCTAACCTCCACGGAGTCGGCCGTACCTTCGAGCAGGATCTCGCGTCGATGGCTACTCGGAAGCTGATCGATGCGCGGCCAGTACCAGGAGCGCAGTGGACGCAGTTTGTGCTGCCGCTCGAGATCATAGACGATCGCATTGGCGATGTGTCGGACGTTTGACGTGCGAGACCACCACGCATAGGCAAAGCGGTAAATCCATCGCTGCTCTTCCTCATTCAGGCCAAGAAGTTCCGTCATGATGAATGCATCCAACTTGCGTCGGTCACGCAGGATCGTTTCCGGACGGATGCTGTCGTACGAAACGGCCCCGAACTCATGGTCGAGCGTACCAACGCGGCGCCGGGCAAGCCCCATGAACACAGAGGGATCAAGCGCATTAAGCAGGGCATCGTCAGCGATGGGGAACTCCTGGGCATCACGCACCGTGATGCTCTGCACATGAACATCCTGCCGGAGCAGTTCACTCAGAAAGAGCCCCATAGTTGAGTTCATCCAGAGAGCGATCTGCTCGGCCTGCTGCGGCTTTGCCAGCGTTACGCAGACAAAGGCATCGCTAACGTAGGCGTTCAGGGTGTTTACCGAGACGATCCAGCGCTGGGCCTGCTGCTTCGGAATCACAAGATGCGGAGGGTCAGGGGGCTGAATGTGCCACCAACGGTCGTTGTTGCGAACCGACGTCCGAAGGTGGACGCCTTCGCGTTCGGCGCGCTCGAGACGCGTCAGGACATTGGTACCGGCGATCTGCGAACGGTCTTTCGGGATGAGGAGGAGTCGACGGTCGGTGCGCGGAAGACCGTACATCGAATCGACATCATCGGCGTTCGTCAAAACATAATTGTCAACAACGCTACCATTGTCAAGGATCCGCTGCCAATAGGTGTTCTCGAGATCCTCGGCAGCGATCATTTGCGTGTCAGGCGCAAACACGTCGTAGGCTCCCGTGCGCAAGCCCCCTGACACATCAGCCAGTGTGCTGAGAGGACGGATCCGCGACAGTGTTTTACTGAGGATGGAGCTGAGAACATCGGGAGGCACAAGGTAGTCCTCCCAGACGCTGTTGCGCCGCAAGTGGTCCTGCGGGACCATACGAACCACGGCCTCATCGTTCAGCCTGCCAAAGCGCGATGCATCGAGATAGCTGACAAACGAATCGAGTGCACGTAGCCGGTCGTTCTCAAGATCTCGCGATGCGCGGGATGACGGGAAGAACGCTGCAATTGGTCTGCGCAGATACACGCATCGGGCGGGATTCTCATCGTCATCGTGCGACGTCTGGCGAGCCACGATCAGGCAGACTCCGGTATCGGGCTCTGCGAGTGCTTCGGCATCGCTGACCACAAGCCACTCGATGCTGAATCGTGCCATAAGGGATGCACGAACGCCTTCATACCTCTCATCATGCAATGCAGAGATCGGAAGAAAGAGCACCACCGCCGCATCGGGGTCGAGTGGAAGTCGCTCGAGCAGCAATCGAAGTCGATGCCGCTCGCGCACATCCGTGGTGGTGGCAATCACGAGGTCCCATGGACTGCGCACCGACCTCGTCTCGCGCAGGATTTGCACATCGGCATCAATGCCGATTCGACCCGAAGAGCGCAGCACAATTGCGCGCTCGTCCTCGGCGGTGCGCGCATACACGCGTGCTTCGCTTGGTAAACTGTCGGACATCAGAAGATGGCGCACGCTGGCCAGGCCTTGCGTCTGACCGATCTCGAGAAGGCGATGACGATCATGCTCATTCACATCCCGACGTTCCCGCGAATGAGCAACCATGCGAAGTGCCAGATCCAGTGCATCAATCGTCGGCACCGATGCGCGGGCAATGCGAGCACAGCGCTGAAGCACGGCATCAACGGCCCGATGAAGTTCATTGTCGGTGAGACGTTCCGGATCAAACCGATGAAGGAAGTTAATCAGATCGGACAACGTCATGCGGAACACACCATCGCGATGGGGCAGTATCTGCACATCCTCCACGGATTCCGGAAGCATGGTGTGACCCATACGGCGCGCCTGACGGAAGTATGCACCAACAAGGTCGGTCATCAGTCGAGCACTGCCAAGGCCGTACGGCAAGGAGAGTCGATCAAGGTTCTGCCGGTCGCGCACGTGCATGAGCACATACGCAAGCACGCTCGTGCCGAGGCGAAGCGTTGCATCACGCTGCACAGGTCCGGGCTCGCAACAGGAAACAAGATCGTCGAGCATGGACAAAACGCGCTCGGAGAAGAATGCCGAGGCATCGGCAACCCGCTGTTCCGGACGCAGTGATTCATCGATGTCGAGCCACTGAATGGCCTGGCGTAGCGCCGCGATGATGCCGATCTGCATACCCGAGCCCTCGGCATCTTCGACGCTGCGAACGTCGGCAGCCGTGTGCCACCCAACCGTATGTTGCTCATCGGGTAGACGCTTCAGCACACCATCGGTTCGGTAGGATACCACGCGCCGCAGATTTGTCAGGATGAAGTAGGGGGCTTGCAGTCGCGCCGCAACCGAACGGAGTCTGTCGCGCGGCACATCGTCGAACGGACTTTCGGTGGGAGGAATCGCGTCCACCACCGCTACTATGCGCTGCGACGCAGTCTCTCGAAGTACCCGAAAGGTGCCCTCGACGCTGGTGAAATCTTCGATGGTGTGCTTGGAAGCCCCCTTACCGACGGCACTGGCAAGGCACGTGACGATCACCTGCCGTGCATGGACAACGGAGTTAGGGGTGACATGATTAGCCATGGACAAGCGCGGTGATCGATTCCACAAGTGCTTGCGCCTGGTCCTGCGAAGGGGCTTCTGCTATCACCCGCATGATGGGCTCGGTGTTCGAAGCCCGCACATGCGCCCAAGAATTGTCCCATCGCAGATAGATGCCATCGTCTGTCGAACTGACGTGCTCGGCAAACACCTGAAGGATGCGCTCGGTAACCGGATGCATATCGCTGCGTGAAGCAAGATCAAACTTGGTCTTAATCATGGTGTACGATGGTGTTAAGCGGCAGACGTCATCGAGGTGTTTGCCGTTTTTGCGGAGCATGGCGCTTATCAGCGCCAGTCCTACAATACTGTCGCGTCCGGAATGGCATGCAGGATAGATCACGCCACCACTGCCTTCTCCGCCAATCACCGCATCGATTCGCTGCATGTGGCGGACCACGTTGATCTCTCCAACAGGTGCACGTTCTACGTGCTGACCGAATTCACCGGCAACATCGTCGACCATGCGGGATGTTGAAAAGTTGACGACAACCGGCCCCAGGTGTCCGGCAGACAGCACGGCACGTGCAGCCAGCGCTACGGTGCGCTCTTCGCCGATCGCCACACCATGCCGGTCGAAAAGCACCAGACGGTCTGCATCGGGGTCTACCGCCACACCAAACACGGCCCCATGCTCCACAACAGCCCGGCCAAGGTCCGTAAGATTTTCTGTAAGGGGCTCCGGGGTGTGCGGGAACACGCCACTACCATCGGCATAGAGCCGCACAACATGATAGCCCATCCGCTCTAGCAGCATCGGTACGATGAACGAACCGGAGCAGTTCACGGCGTCAACCACCACAGTTTCGCCGTTGGCAGGGGGCGCATCGGCCACCGCCGCAAGCGCAAGCACGCGCCGAACATGCTGCTCATTCGCGTCGTCAACAATCTCCAAGCTACCCGACTGCTGCGCCGGTGAGAGCGTGGCTGCATGATGGTCAACGGCATCCCAGAGCTTCTGATTGCCCTCGGCATCAAGGAATACGCCGCCGGCATCAACAAACTTCAAGCCGTTCCAGGGCGCCGGATTATGCGATGCTGTTATGGCAATCCCACCCACGGCATCCGAATGCTCCGTCAGTAGCTGCACCGTTGGCGTGGGTACCATACCAAGCTGACGCACGGTGCGCCCGCAGGCACGGAGTGCGCCGATCAGCACCTGCTCCATCCACAATCCACTTGGCCGCCCATCGCGTCCAACCACGATCGGACCCTCAGGAAGCACAGCACTGAAGGCAACCGCATAGCGCGCCACAACGTCGGGCGTAAGATCATCTCCCAGCGTGGCACGAAGTCCGGAAATCGAGCGAATAAACATCGCGCAAGTTACGAGAGACGAGAGACAAGAGACCGTAGGGGCGAGACGAAGTCTCGACCGAGAGACGAGAGACAAGAGACCGTAGGGGCGAGACGAAGTCTCGACCGAGAGACGAGAGATGAGAGACAAGAGACCGTAGGGGCGAGACGAAGTCTCGACCGAGAGACAAGAGACGATCAATAATAGCCCCGGGCCTTGGCCCGGGGTACGAGAGGCATCGTCATTCCCGCGAATGCGGGATTCCATGCGTTGTGACGATCAATAATAGCCCCGGGCCTTGGCCCGGGGTACGAGAGACGGGGATTCATAGATTCGTGTCATGAGATATCACGATCAGTTGACGCAATGGCTCTGCGCCATTGCTCTTTCCATCGTTTTGGCGGCCTCGGCCATAGCCCAGACCTTTCCGTATGAAGTGTTTGACAAGGACCTGCCAGCCCCTTCTGTGTACAAGGCAAGACGAGAGCAATTGCTCACGTCGATGGCGGCGCGGACGGCGTGCATAGTGTTGTCCGCAGATGTACGGAACAGGCAGAACGACGTTGACTTTGAATACCGCCAGAGCTCGGACATGCTCTACATGTGCGGGAGCCCTGCGCCGGGATCGACGCTTCTTCTTGTCAAGGATGGCGTGACGATCAATGGACGGTCCTTCACCGAGATTCTCTTCATTCCGGAGCGAAAGCCCGAGCGGGAGGTCTGGCAGGGCGTGTCGATGGGTCCGGCAGAGGCCATGCAGTATTTAGGGGTCGACACGGCGATCGTAACGAAGAATATGAAGTGGATTCTCGACAGCATCGTCAAGAATCTCGACACGCTCGCCGTCTCCACGCTGCCAACACGATCGCTCGGTGTGCCCCTTGCCGGTAAGAACCTCTATGCGGAGGGAGAGATCAAGCGCTGGCTTAAAGAGGCAAATCCGCAGTGCATCCTTAAGACGCCAATTCGAGCCATCGCGGAGATGCGCGAAGTAAAGGACACCTGCGAACTGCGCCTGCTGCGCAAGGCCATTGACATCAGTATGAAGGGTCATCTGGAAACCATGAAGGGGGCTCGACCCGGCATGAAGGAGTACGAGCTCGAAGCACTCATGGAATATACCTTCAAGCGGAAGGGGGCTCAGGACGTTGGCTATCCGTCGATCGTGGGCTCGAACTACAACGCCTGTATTCTCCATTACACAGCCAACCGCCGTGCAACGGAAATGAACGATCTTGTCCTTGCTGACTGTGGAGCTGAGTATCATGGGTACACGGCCGACATCACGCGCACGTTCCCGATGACGGGCCGATTCACCAAGGATCAGCGGACGATCTATGAGATCGTCCTCGAAGCTCAGGACTCAGGTATCGCTGCATCAACCATGGGAAGCGACTTTCGTGCCCCACACGCAGCGGCCATGCGTGTTGTTGAACGTCGACTCCGCGAACTCGGGATCATTACCACGATGGGCGAAGCTGACGAGGTAAAACGATACTTCATGCACGGTACCTCGCACTACCTCGGACTCGATGTGCACGACCCCGGCACGGGCGGCCCCCTCAAAGCGAACAGCGTCATCACCGTAGAGCCCGGCGTCTACATCCCCGCCGGCTCTCCCTGCGACAAACGCTGGTGGAACATCGGCGTTCGTATCGAAGACGACATTCTCATCACGCCCGAGGGCCCGGTGAATCTCTCCGGTGCGCTCGCCAGAACCGCCGAAGACATCGAACGGCTGATGACGAGTGACGAGTGACAAGTGACAAGTGACAAGTGACGAGTGACGAGTGACAAGTGACGAGTGACAAGTGACAAGTGACAAGTGACGAGTGACGAGTGACAAGTGACGAGTGACAAGTGACGAGTTACGAGTGACAAGTGACAAGTGACGAGTGACAAGTGACGAGTGACAAGTGACGAGTTACGAGTGACAAGTGACAAGTGACGAGTTACGAGTGACAAGAGACGAGTGACGAGTGACGAGTGACAAGTGACGAGTTACGAGTGACAAGTGACAAGTGACGAGTGACGAGTGACGAGTGACGAGAGACGAGAGACGAGAGACGAGAGACGAGAGACGAGTGACGAGTGACGAGTGACGAGTGACAAGTGACGAGTGACAAGAGACGAGAGACGAGAGACGAGAGACGAGAGACGAGAGACGAGAGACGAGAGACGAGAGACGAGAGACGAGAGACGAGAGACAAAAGCGTCATCAGTAATCAGTAATCAGTAATCAGTAATCAGTAATCAGTATCACACCGCCACACACGCGGTCATCGCATCTACTCGCCGAGCGCCGGCTTCGATGAGGGCGGTGGCGCAGGAGTTTAGCGTTGCACCTGTGGTGAGGACGTCATCAACAAGGACGATGTGCCGGCCGCG
>VEQR01000064.1 GCA_018883125.1 Candidatus Kapaibacterium sp. | reverse complement strand
CAACAGCATCCACATCAGTTCGCTTTTTCGGAGTCCAGATTCCCCCATGGAACCCGACGTATGTTGTACTATGCCAGCGCATCAATATCCCCTCTCAAATATGCTCAATCACTTTCCGCGCAATGTAACGCATTGCCGGGCGGATTCATCGGGCATACCTCTTGCGCACGTCGCAAAGATCAAATGATTGCCGACGTATTGTGTCGCAAGAGGCTTTGGAGTTGCAGCACATCGCCGCGAAACCGCCATCATCATTTACGTAACATCACGAACATGATCGCAGGTCTGAACGATCGCCATGTATCTGATGGCGATAATGCCCGGAAAAGCAACCTCAATTATGGCGAATTCGCCATGATTAGGTAACGGTGGAATTCTTAATAGCCCACGGCCTTGACCGTGGGACGCATAATCGTCATCGCGCATGGATTTCCGCGTTCGCGGGAATGACGGGGGGTCCCTCGGCGCTACGCGCCTCGGGATGACGCAAAGCACATCATCTTTTGGGGATACAATCATCTAACGCGACGATGGGGGCGTCATCCCGAGCCGACGAAGTCGGCGAGGGACCTCGGGAATGACGATAGTAATCAGTAATCAGTCATCAGTAATCAGTCATCATCCTTCCCCTCAGCTCCTCCAGCCCAGGATTGCCGACGCTGCCAAGGGCGCTGCCGGTGGGGAGTGTGGTTGGACGTGTGAAGGTGCCGCTCTTGAGTTCTTCGGCTACCATACGGTAGGCGTCGCGGAAAGGGATGCCGGTGCGGACGAGTTCCTCTACGCGGGCAACGCTGTAGATGGGGTCGTAGGAAGGGTCTTGGAGCAGATTCTGAACGGGCGTGATGTGCGGCACAACATGCAGGGCAACGTCCAGCAGAAGCTGGGCTTCGTCGATGGCGTCGACGATGACGTCTTTGATGAACTGCATGTCGCGGTGGTAGCCCGACGGAAGATTGGTGAGCATGGTGGCGATCTCGTGCGCCGCGGACTGCAGACGATTGCACCGCGCACGGAGCACTTCGAATACATCAGGGTTGCGCTTGTGCGGCATAATGCTCGAGCCGGTGGTAAAGGCCTCGGGCAAGGTGATGAAGCCATAGTTCTGACTTGCATACTGCACCACATCGGCAGCCAAACGCGCAAGAGTGGAAAGGGGCTGAGCAAGCGCAATGGCTGCGAGCTTCTCGGTGCGCCCGCGCGACATCTGAGCGAAGGTACTTGTGACGTGTACGCGATCGAAGTTCAGCGCCCGCGTGGTAAGCCCCCTGTCAAGCGGAAGCGACGTACCGTATCCGGCAGCACTGCCAAGCGGATTGGCATTTGCAGCATCAATACCCATGTCCAGCACGCGCAGGTCTTCGATGAGGGCCTCAGCATAGCCGCCAAACCATAGACCAAAGCTCGAGGGCATGGCGATCTGGAAGTGTGTGTAGCCGGGCAGCTCCACTGTGTTGTACTTCTCGGCAAGCGTGATGAGCAGATCGGCAAGCTCCCTGACGCGCATGCGCGTGCTGCGGAGTTCGTGACGGAGGAAGAGCTTCAAGTCGACAAGTACCTGGTCGTTACGACTGCGTCCGGTGTGGATCTTCTTGCCCACATCACCAAGCTTCTGCGTCAGCACGGCCTCGACGTGTGAGTGGATGTCCTCGCAGGCCGGGTCGATCACAATTCCGTTGCGGTCGATCTCTTCGAGCAGTTCCGATAACGCCGCCGTAAGCTGACGTCGCTCGTCATCGGAGATAAGGCCAACCGTGCCAAGCATCTCGGCATGTGCGATGGAGCCCACAACGTCCCAGCGCGCAAGACGCGTGTCAACGTCGCGGTCTCGTCCAACAGTGAATTGCTCCATCAACGCATCGATAGGAGCCCCTTTATCCCATGGCTTCATTGCAGACTCCGCATGGTTGTTTCGAGCAGATGAATGAACGTGGCAATGCCCGACTCCACCTCATCGATGCCGATCCACTCGTCGGGCGTGTGCGAGCGCGCACTGTTGCCGGGACCGATCTTGAGCGACGGTACGCCCGATGGCAGCAGAGCCTGGTCGGACATTGTGGGACTGGCATAGGCCTGCATGCCGAGCGTGAGACCCGACTGAACAAGAGGATGATCCATCGCGATGGATGAGGAGCGCAACCTCATGGAACGGGGCTGGCAGTCGCAACTTACATGCGCGCGGATAACCGCCAGCACATCCTCGTGCGTATGCGAGCCGGGCACACGCACATCAACAACGGCCGTGCAGACGTCGGGGACGACGTTGTGCTGCGTGCCAGCTTTGATCTGTGTTACTGTCATCGATACCTCGCCGAGATCGCCGGTGGTATCGGCAAACTCATACGTGCGGAACCATTCGATGTCGGCCAGCGCCGCATAGATGGCATTGATACCCTCCTTGCGGGCTGCGTGACCCGTTCGGCCGTGCCATGTGCAGTCAATCACCATAAGTCCCCTTTCGGCCACCGCCAGCTGCATCTGTGTGGGCTCTCCCACAAGGGCACAGGCAAGAGGATACTTGTCGAAGACCTCACGCGTAAGCAGGTCCATACCGCCATCGCCGCTTACCTCTTCTTCGGCAGTTGCGGCAAAAGCAAACTGCACCGGGGTGTCTGGCGTTTCCGACATGTGCAGATACGCAGCGAGCATCATTACGAGTGGGCCACCGGCGTCGTTGGAGCCAAGTCCGTAGAGACGTCCGTCGATCACGGTTGGAGTGAGCGGATCATGCGTCCATCCGCCCCCTGGCCGAACGGTGTCATGGTGCGAGTTCAGCAGCCACCTGGGCCTGCCGTTGGCCGGCGGAATTGACACGACGTTGTTGCCAAGTCTCATCACCGGACGCCCGGCAGCGCGCAGGACGGATTCGATGATGTCGGCGGTGGCATCTTCCTGACGGGAGAATGACGGAGTTGCGACAAGTTGTTTGAGCAGTTCGATCATACGACGCGCGTCCCATGTGTTGTTCCGCAATCGTCAGCATGCTGGATCACCACCACAACACCAGCTTCTGCTGCACGAACGGCATTGGTGATCTTGGGCATCATACCCTTTGTTATTACACCTTGGTCGATCAGTGAAGGCACGGCTGCCGACTCGATACGCCTGAAGACCGTGTCTGATTCATCAACCGAGGCAAGAACACCACGGTGCTCGAAAACGAAGTGAAGAGACACACCATCAGCGTGGCTATCGGCGGTCTTCGCCAGAGCGATGGCGATCTCTGCCGCCATGGTATCAGCATTGGTGTTCAGTAGCTGTCCGCCGCCGTCATGCGTAATGGGCGCTACAACAACACTCATGCCCTGATCCAAGAATGAGCGAATCTGCTTGGCGTTGACGTGATCGATATCACCCACAAAGCCGAAGTCCAGCGTCGGATGCTGACGCCTATGCGCTCGCACTACGTCGGCATCGGCACCGGTGAGGCCGATACTAGGTCGACCCATAGCATGAAGCTCTGCAACGAGCGATTTGTTCACGCTGCCGGCATAGGCCATCACCACGATCTCCAGCGTGGCCGAATCGGTCACACGACGTCCGTCGACCATGGTCTGTGGTATGTTTAGCTGTTGGGCCAGACGTGTTGCCACAACTCCCCCACCGTGCACCAGAACGCAGGGTTCGTCAAGTCGAGCGATGGCCGAAAGGACGCGTTCGCGCATGTGCGGCGAATCGATGATGGCACCACCGATCTTGATGACGCGCATCAGCCGAGACCTTCGAGCATGTAGGACAACACGGTCTGGGCCGACACCACGCGGTTGGCCGCTTGGGGGATCACGATGGACGTGGGCGCATCGATCACCGCATCGTTAACGATCATGTTGCGCCTCACCGGCAAGCAGTGCATGAACTTGGCGTTGTTGGTGCGCGACATCGCTTCCGGTGTAACGGTCCAGCGTGTATCCTGTGACAGGATAGCCCCATAGGGCTCAACGGCCGACCAGTTCTTGGCGTAGATGAAGTCTGCACCTTCGAAGGCAGCATCACGATCATGCGTCACAGCGGCGTCGCCGACGAATGACGGATCAAGCTCATAACCTTCCGGATACGTCACCACCAGCTCTACGTCTGCATGGCGCATCCATTCAGCGAATGAGTTCGCTACCGCCTGCGGCAGGGCTTTGGGATGGGGCGCCCAGGTGAGCACCACCTTCGGACGCTGACGTGTCTTATGCTGTTCGATAGTGATGAGATCGGCAAAGCTCTGCAGGGGGTGACGTGTGGCGCTCTCGAGGCTGATGACCGGCACGCCGGCATAGGTAATAAACTTTTCGAGTACCGTCTCCTGATAGTCATGCGCACGATCAGTTAGGCCGGCAAAAGTCCGCAGGCCAAGCACGTCGCAGTATGCGCCCATCACGGCGGCCGCTTCTTTGATGTGCTCAGTTGTCGATCCGTCCATCACCACCCCATCGCGCGTCTCAAGCGTCCACGAGTCGCTGCCGGCATTGAGAACGATCGTCTCTGCGCCCAGCAGAGAGGCCGCCTTCTGTGTGCTCATGCGTGTGCGCAGCGACGGGTTCATGAACAGCAGACCAATCGTGCGCCGACGTCCAAGGGCATCATTGCTCCACGGATCTCTGGCATAGCCGAGTGCGCGGTCCATGGCCGCTTGCAGTCCTGGACCGGTGACAATGTCGTGTACCGAGGTAAATCGTCTCACAAGGGGGCTCCTAATACACCGAGGCCTTTGTTCGCAGTCCGGCCGTTTCCTCAAAACCGAACATCAGATTCATGTTCTGCACGGCCTGTCCGCTAGCCCCCTTCAGGAGGTTATCGATGACGCTTACGATGCTGAGTGCTGACTCCGACGCAACAAGTCCGATATGACACATGTTGGTATTGATAACGGACTTTAGCGACAGTTCGGCATCAACGACCTGCACAAAATGGTGGACGCCGTATCGCTGGCGGTAGAGCTCCGTCACTTCGTCGATGTTCCAGCGTCCGGGAAGAACACAACTTGCATGAATGCCCCGCGTGAACGGGCCGCGAAGCGGAACGAAATGCAGATCGACATCTCCCAGCGTTTGGCGGATCTCTGCCTCGTGCTGGTGCGAGAATGTCTTGTATGTGCCAACGTTGGATTCGCGCCAGGAAAAATGCGTCGTCTCGGACGGCTGCACGCCGGCACCGGTAGACCCGGTGATGGCATGGACAACAACCGTGCTGCCAAGCTGTGAGGTCTCTGCAAGTGGCAGCAGCGCAAGCTCGATGGCCGTGGCAAAGCAACCGGGGTTGGCGATACGCGTAGCTCGAGAGATGTGCTCGCGGTTCACTTCCGGCAGACCATAAACAAAGTTGGAATGAACAGCGGTATTGCGATGATCTGTGCTGAGGTCGATCAGTCGGGTCGATGAATATTCCGAATGATCGGCGATCCAGCGGGCGCTGTGGCCATGGCCAAGGCACAGAAAGATGACGTCGGCATCGTCAACATGATCTTCGCACCGCAGATCTGTCCACCCGGCAAGATCCGGATGCACTTCGCTCAGGGGGCGTCCAGCAGACGAATTGCTAACGGCAACAAGCCCCTTCTCACCCACCTCCGGGTGCGACAGCAGCAGCCGAATGAGTTCGCCGCCCGTGTAGCCTGCAGCTCCAACGACAGCGGCACGGATCATGACCGATCTCCGTTCACCGATGACCACAGAGATGTGGCAAGGGCGCTGATGATCGAGAATCCCTTTGCATCGTCGCCACTCCACGCACGGTTCTCTTCGCCATACGTGGCAAAGCTCGACCGCATCAGGTCATGGGGCGAGGTGATCCCGTCGATGGAGAACGTACCTTCTGCTAGACGCAGGGTAACGTCTCCGCTGACGCATTGCTGTGTGTTGTCGAAGAACGCCTCAATGCTCCGCATGGCGGGCTCTAGGAACTGTCCTTCGTGCAGCAGCTGTCCGTACCACAACGAGAGCTGGTCCTTGAGATTCAACTGCCACTTCGTAAGCGCGTGTTTCTCAAGAGCGTGATGAGCCTTAATGGTCATAAGTGCTGCCGGGGCTTCGAAGGCCACCCGACCCTTGATGCCAAGGATCGTATCGCCCACGTGCATGTCTCGTCCAATGTGCCAGCGCGAGCCGATGTCGTTCAGCCGACGCAGCAGTACTACGGGGTCGAGTGCCTCTCCGTCGAGGCGTGTGGGAAGCCCCTTATCAAAATGTAGTTGCACAACCTGTGATGCATCGGCATGGTGCTTCGGATGAATGCTTGATGGCCAAGCATTGTCCGGAAGGGGCTCATGCGACGTCAGCGTTTCGCGTCCACCGATGGTTGTACCCCATATCCCCTGATTGATCGAATACGTCGCCTTTGTCCAGTCGCCCTCCACGCCGTGCTTGAGCAAGTACAGGATCTCGGCATCGCGCGAGAGACGCTGATCGCGGATCGGCGTTAGAACAGTCAGATCAGGAGTCATGATCCGGAAGATCACGTCAAAGCGGATCTGATCGTTACCAGCACCCGTGCTCCCATGGGCCAGGTGCGTTGCCCCGATTGAGCGGGCGTGGGCCGCAATGGCCATCGCCTGCACCACGCGCTCGGCACTAACGCTCAGCGGGTACGTATCGTTTTTGAGAACGTTGCCCGCAATGCAATGGCGCAGCACCAGATCAAATAGCTCATGTGTGCGGTGCAGCGTCGTGTGCGAGGCTACCCCGCAGGCATGTGCGCGCGACTCGATCTGCGAGAGTTCCTGTTCGGAGAAGCCCCCTGTATCAACGATCACCGTATGCACTTCCATGCCGAGGTCCACCGCCAAATACCGCGCGCAGTAGGACGTATCGAGTCCGCCACTGAAAGCCAGAAGGACCTTACTCATGTGCCCTCCGATGGTGAATTGGTCTGCGATGCGGAGTCGGCAAGCATACCCGTGCACAGACACATGGCACGCTTTGTGCGCTCCAGGATGTCGTAGTTGGGGCAGGACTTACAGCCACTCCAGAAGGCTTCATCGGTAGTGAGTTCGGAGAAGTGCACCGGACGGTAGCCCAGTTCCGAGTTAATCTTCATAACCGCTGCGCTCGTGGTAATGCCGAAGAGTTTTGCTTCGGGATAGCGCTGACGCGAAAGGTCAAAGGCCGCTTTCTTGATGCGTCGTGCCAGGTTCTGCTTGCGGTATTCGGGTTTGACGATGAGGCCCGAGTTGGCCACATAGCGTCCGTGTTCCCACGTCTCGATGTAGCAGAACCCGGCAAGGCGTCCATCCTGCGTCAGCGCAATGATGGCCTTGCCTTCCGTCATCTTCGTTGTGATATACTCCGGCGTGCGGCGGGCAATCCCCGTGCCGCGCTGCTGGGCGGCAATAAAGATTGTTTCGCAGATCTCTTCCGCATAGCGGATGTGTGATTCGTCGGCATGGAATACATCCACGCCGACCTCAACCAGAGGGTCGTTCATGCAGATGAAAGGTGTCGGTTTTAGGTGAAGGTGCGCTCCGGGAATTCACATCCGGAACGTCAATCGACTCGGTTGTTGACCGAAGTGGAGGCTTCGCTGCGAGAGGGGTCAGATCTGGTTGCACACGCGTGCGATCTGCCGTGATTCTCGCAGCGGCAGTCGTCGTCGGTCCGATCTAGATATTCGCAGGTTCATGGTGCAGAACGTTCAATAGAGGGATGCAAACATCGAAAGAATCGATGAATTCAGCACTATGCGTGGTTAGCACCCAGTGTCAAATTCTTGTTACGAGACGCCACAGCCATCTCGTTCTTGAATGACAGGAGCTTTTCGCGCAGCTCCGGCATGGCAACGGAGAGGATCTCCACCGCAAGAATTCCCGCGTTACGTCCGCCCCCTACCGCAACTGTGGCCACCGGCACGCCGGCGGGCATCTGCACGATGCTCAGGAGTGAATCGAGTCCACGCAACTGCTTTGTGGCAATCGGCACACCGATGACGGGAAGGGGCGAGTAGGATGCCACCATCCCCGGCAAATGGGCAGCGCCGCCGGCCCCGGCGATCAGCACCTTGATGCCTCGCTCATGAGCGGTTGTTGCATACTCCGCCATGTCGGCAGGAGTGCGGTGTGCGCTTACGACGCGCACTTCAGCGGGAACGCCGAACTCTTCGCACACCAGCGCAGCTTCGCGCATCGTCGGGTAGTCCGAGTCGCTTCCCATGATTATTCCGACCAACGGTTGAGCGCTCATGCAAGCCCCTTACCATGTTCGTGAACGATTCGTTTCATGCAGCCGAGCAGCTCATGACGTCCAAGCGTCGTCTGACTCGACGTAGGAATAACGTCAACCAGGTGTTGACATTGCGAAAGGACCTGACGCAGTTGCTCTTCGCGGGCAGCAACGGCACCTGGTTTCAGCTTATCGCATTTCGTAAGCACTACCACGTAGGAGCGCTGGGCCAGCTCGAGTTCTTCGAGCATGGCCAAGTCCAGCGGTTGCGGATCGTGTCGCGCATCGATCAGGACGCAAGTCAGCACAAGGGGCTCGCGTTGCGTCACATATTCACGGATCAGATTCGAGAATTGCTCGCGCTGGGTCTTGCTGACCTTTGCGTAGCCATATCCGGGAAGATCAACCAGCATAAAGCCAGCATCGGTAACAAAGAAGTTTATCTCTTGAGTCTTCCCCGGCGTGTTCGACACCCGGGCCATTTTGCCACGCCGAGCGATGGTATTGATGAGCGATGACTTGCCGACGTTCGAACGACCAACCATTGCGACTTCGCGCAACGGTGACACGGGGAAATGCTCCTTAGCGGTAGCCCCCTTCACGAACTCTGCATTGATATGGAGGTCGTGTGCCATTGATCTGGCCTCTCCTGAAAAAAAGAAAAACGCCGGAGGCCATGGCATCCGGCGTTCTACCATTGTTTGTTGTACTTCTTAGGCGTCAGCTGGTGTTTCGGCTGACTCGCCACCTTCGGCTGGCGCGTCCGGTGCAGGAGCATCGGCTGCCGGCACATCTGCCTCGGCTGACATTGCTGTTTCTTCACCAGCTGCCTCTGCCTCTGCTACCGTTGGTGTTTCTTCGATCGCTTGCTCGGCTGTGATCTCAACCTGTTCCGCAACCGGCTCTTCTACTGCTTCTTCAACAACCGGTGCTGCTACCACTGGTGCGGCCTTTGGCGTAAAGGATGGCTTTGGCTTGGCTGGGCCCTTTGCTGCCGGACGGCGACGTGTTGACGAGGACCGTCCATCTTGTGGATTCGACCAGTCAACAAGTTCGATCATCGCTGTTTCGGATGCATCGCCACGACGCAGACCAAGCTTGGTGATGCGCGTGTACCCACCATCGCGCTCAGCAACCAGCGGTGCGATTGTATCGAACAGCTCCTGCAGCACGCCCTTGTTCTTGATGAAGCGGCCAACCATACGACGGTTGTGCACGTCTACACCAGCAATTGCGCCTGTCTTTTCTGAGCGGTGAGCGTTGCGGGCGCGCGTGATCAGCTGCTCAGCAAATGGACGAAGTTCCTTCGCCTTTGCCAGAGTTGTCACGAGGCGCTTGTGCTCGAACAGGGACGTTGCCATGTTCGCCATAAGAGCTCGCTTGTGGCTGGCCGTGCGCTTTAGTTTCCGTCCTGCATACCCGTGTCGCATGTCTTCTACTCCTTACCTGTCAATTTCAAGATTTCGAAACATCGTCGCGCAGATACTCGTCCACGTTCATGCCGAACTGAAGACCATTCTGGACAACGACTTCTGCCAATTCCGACAGAGACTTGCGGCCGAAGTTGCGGAACTTCAGAAGGTCAGTCTCCTGCAGGCCAACGAGGTCGGCCAAGGACTTAATGTTTGCGGCCTTTAGGCAGTTGTGGGCCCGCACGCTGAGTTCAAGTTCATCAACCGGCTGCAGCAGGATGCGGCGGATGCGGGCGCGCTCACGATCGGCTTCTGAATCCGAAGCGACAGTTTCCGTTGCCTCGCTGCCCGTAACCGACGGATTGACGCCGAGGAGCAGAGCAATGTGCGAGCGGAGAATGCCGGCAGAATGCTCAACAGCTTCCTTCGCTGTGATCGATCCGTCCGTTGATACGTCGAGGACAAGTCGCTCATAGTCCGTCTTTTGTCCAACGCGGAACGGCTCCACATTGAAGATCACGTTCTTGATCGGGGTATAGATCGCATCGATCGGCAGCATACCCAGAGGGAAATCCGTGGCGTTCTGTTCTTCAGCCGGAACGTAGCCCTTGCCGCGTCCGATCCGAAGTTCTACGTCAAAATCAGCGTCGTTGGACAGCGTGGCGATCTTCTTATCGCCATCCAGCACTTCTATAGCACCGGCTGAAGCGTCCTGGATCGTCTGAGCGGTCCAGACTGATTGCCCCTTGACGCGAAAACTTACACGGTTTGGTGCCTTTGGATCGACAACGCGGAAGCGAACTTCCTTGAGATTGAGAATGATCTCGCACATATCCTCGACAACGCCGGGGATCGTTTGAAACTCATGCTGCACATCTGAGATCTTCACGCCAACAATTGCCGATCCCTGGATCGAAGACAGCAGGACGCGGCGGAATGCATTGCCCATTGTTGTGCCGTATCCTTCTTCCAGTGGATTCAGGATAAAGCGCGCATGGTAAGCGCTTCCGAGTTCTTCGACCACGACGCCTTCAGGCATCTGCATTTGGTTATTCATGTCGTTCCTTCGTTCAATGTCACACAATAAGTCGAGGACGGCCGATTAGACTCGGCGCTTCTTCGGTGGACGACATCCGTTGTGCGGAAGTGGCGTCTCATCAAGGATCGAGAGAACCTCGAAACCTGCTTGCGTCAGCGCACGGATGGCCGCTTCGCGACCTGATCCCGGACCCTTGACGACCACGTCAACCTTGCGGAGCCCCATTTCAAACGCTTCACGTGCAGCCTTATCGGCCGACACCTGTGATGCGTAAGGCGTGTTCTTCTTGGAACCGCGGAATCCGTTCTTCCCGGCAGACGACCACGACAACGTATTGCCGTAAGTGTCTGTGACGGTAACGATGACGTTGTTGAATGTTGCACGGACAAATACCTTGCCGTGCACATCCGATACGATTTTGCGCTTGACGCGTTTTTTAGCAGCTGCCATTCTGGTTCATCCCTGTATTACTTCTTCACTGCCTTCTTCTTGCCGGCCACCGTCTTACGCTTACCCTTACGAGTACGCGCGTTGGTGCGTGTTCGCTGTCCGCGAGCAGGAAGCCCGCGACGATGGCGAAGTCCACGATAGCATCCAACGTCCATCAATCGCTTGATGTTCAGCTGGATCTCCGAGCGAAGCTGACCTTCGACCTTGTAGTCGGCGATCGCCTGACGGATGCGTGCAACTTCATCATCTGTCCACGTAGACACACGCTTGCTGTGGTCGATGCCGGCTTTGTCCAGCACCTCACCACTGACCGTGCGGCCAATGCCGAAGATGTATGTGAGCGCGACGATTCCGCGCTTGTTTTTTGGTAGGTCGATCCCTGCGATACGAGCCACGTTGTGTCTCCTGAATTAGCCTTGGCGTTGCTTGAAGCGTGGGTTTTTCTTGTTGATCACATAGACCCTGCCCTTGCGGCGAACAATCTTGTCCTCCGGGCTACGCTTCTTGACTGATGCTTGAACTTTCATTTTTTCACCTGTGAGTGATCTTCGTTACTTGTACCGGTAAACAATCCGCCCCTTGGACAGATCATACGGAGACATTTCAACGGTGACCTTGTCACCACGGAAAATCTTGATGAAGTGCATACGCATCTTGCCGGACACGTGTGCGAGGATCTTGTGCCCGTTATCCAGCTTGACGATGAACTGGGTATTCGGGAGTGCCTCCTCGATCGTACCATCGATACGTATGACGTCTTCGCGACCCATGCTTTGAAATGCTTCCTTGTTCGTTTACCATTCCGTGAGAATTCTCGGCGTCGTTCCATCGATCACCACCGTGTGTTCGAAGTGCGCTGAGGGCTTTCCGTCCGCAGCATACACCGTCCACCCGTCTCGTGCCGTATGAACATGGAAAAGTCCCAAGTTCACCATCGGCTCTATCGCTATTGCCATGCCTGTTCGTAGCTGCACATTCGGATACCGATTGCGATGTAACAGACCCGGCACAAAGTTGGGGATAGGGGGCTCTTCATGCAGGTGCTGGCCGATGCCATGACCCACGAGCTCCCGAACGACCGAGAATCCTTGATTTTCAACACACGTTTGGACGGCCCGGGAAATGTCATACACCCGATGTCCGTCCACAGCCTGCTCAATGCCCAACTGGAGTGACTCCTGCGTCACATCAAGCAGTCGCTGTTTATCTTCAGAAATGCCGCCAACCGCAAATGTGTAGGCGCTATCTCCGTAGTACCCATCTAGCTTCACTCCTACGTCAACCGAGACGATTTGTCCTTCTTTGAGGACGCGCTGACTCGGCATACCGTGAACCACCTCTTCGTCGATACTGACACACAACGTGTACGGATACACTTTTGTATCAACCTCGTACCCTTTGAAAGCCGGTTCACCACCACGCGTTCGGATAAAATCCTCGGCGATGGCATCAAGCTCCAATGTCTCAACTCCAGGAACAACGTGTGAACGAAGATGTTGCAAAACGTCGGCAACAACCCGACACGCTGCTTCGATCTTCAAGATCGCTTCCGCGTCATGGACAGGAACGCGAACGTTGACCGGAGACATCGACTTAGGAGGTCACTCCTGCACGCCCCCTGATCTTTCCTGTCTTCATGAAGCCGTCATAATGACGCATCAGAAGGTAGGACTCGATCTGTTGAAGCGTGTCGAGAGCGACACCGACGACGATGAGAAGACTAGTTCCGCCAAAGAACGATGCCAAACCAGGCTGCACGGTAAGAACATTGATCGCAAACGTTGGAAGGATTGCAATAATGGCCAGAAAGATTGCTCCGGGCAGCGTGATTTTGGTAAGAATGTTTTCGATGTATTCAGCAGTGGCGCTACCTGGGCGCACGCCCGGGATAAAGCCACCGTTCTTCTTCATATTGTCCGACACTTCCTTCGGGTTGAACGCGATGGCTGTGTAGAAGTACGTGAAGAAAACGATCATCAGGCCATACAGCAGCGCATAGATGAATCCATCCGGACGCAGAGCGAACTCGATTGAGCGGAGAAACTCAACATTCGGGAAGAAAGATGCGATGGTGCCTGGAATAAAGAGGATCGACTGAGCGAAGATGATTGGCATAACGCCTGCGGTGTTCACACGCAGTGGAATGTACTGCGTTGTGCCACCATACACCTTGCGTCCAACAACTCGCTTGGCGTATTGCACCGGAATCCGGCGAGCCCCTTGAGTGATGAGAATCACAACAGCAATAATGCCGAGGAGCAGCGTAAGAAATATCGCGCCAATCACGAGGTCACGACCGATCTGACTGTCTGCACCAGATGTAACGAATTGCTGATAAACACCAACTGGCAGGCGGGAGATGATGCCGATGAAGATGATCAGCGAAATTCCATTACCAAGACCGCGGTCGGTGATCTGTTCACCGATCCACATCAGGCTGACCGTGCCGGCAGTCATGATGAGCACGCTGGATATCGTCCAGAAGAGACCGTGATCGGGAATTGAAGCTCCGTAGTCATTCACGAGCTTGATCGTGACGCCCCATGCTTGCAGTGCAGCGATAGGAATCGTCAGCACGCGCGTCAGCTGATTGATCTTACGGCGTCCGTCATCACCTTCGCGCTGCATCTTTTGCAGCTGCGGAAGCACCACGCCACCGATTTGCAGAATGATGCTTGCCGAGATGTACGGCATGATACCAAGTGCGAAGATGGCTGCGTTCTCAAACGCGCCACCGACGAAGAGGTTGTAGATCTGGAAGATGCCGCTGTCAGCCGAGTTGGCATTAACAGCCGCTTTGAGTGATGCCGTGTCGATGCCCGGGATAGCAATGAGCGATCCAACGCGCACGGCAAGCAAGGCGATCAGCGTAAAGATGATGCGATCGCGAAGCTCTTCGATCCGGAACATGTTCCGGAAAGTGGTCACGATATTAGCCATGAACGGTTACCGCTCCTCCGGCAGATTCG